>NZ_JAOWCD010000072.1:0-119140 GCF_030337175.1 Citrobacter sp. Ca225
TGGGGACGTCTCAGAAAACGGAAAATAAAGCACGTTAAGCCCATTGCAGACTCTAGATATTGACGAGTACGTCGGGTTTTCTCTTGTTTGAGTTGCCTCTTGTGGTAAGATAGTAATCAATTACTATCTTACCAGGAGTGCTCGTGGACACCCATCCAAAGCATCTGCCGGCCGATGAACGTCGTGCCGTAACTGTCGAGTCCGTCGTGGCGCTTGCCGGTTCACAAAACCCAAGCGAGATAACCACTGCGGCTATCGCTAAACACATGAACTTGACCCAGGGTGCGCTGTTTCGGCACTTCCCGAACAAGGAAGCCATTTGGCAGGCGGTCATGGAGTGGGTAGCAGAGCGCCTATTAGCCAGAATCGATCGATCCGCACAAGGAATCGAGTCGCCCTTGGCAGCCATGGAGGCGATGTTCATGAGTCATATCGAATTCGTAGCTGAGCACCCAGGCGTGCCAAGAATGATGTTTGGTGAGCTTCAGCGTGCCGAATCGACACCGGCCAAGCGCATGGTGCAAACCTTGATTCAGCGCTACGGCGAACGTTTGCATCGTCTCATCGAGAAAGGCAAGGCCAGCGGCGAGTTGTCTCCCTCGCTTGACAACGAGGCGGCGGCAACGCTGTTCATTGGCACGATCCAGGGCTTGGTCATGCAATCGCTGTTGGCGGGTGATGTGGGACGTATGCACCGCGATGCGCCGCGCGTCTTTGCAATTTATCGGCGTGGCATAAGGAGTGCGCAATGAAAAAGTTACCCTTGCAAGGCCGCACCCTGGCACTGCTTGCCGTCATCATTCCTTTGCTGGTGCTTTTTATTTATGTCGGTCTGCGATCAGGGCCGCTCGCCCCGGTCGCTGTGACGGTGGCAAGCGTGGAATCACAGGCTATCACACCGGCGCTGTTCGGCATCGGCACGGTGGAGGCGCGCTACACCTACAAGATCGGACCGACGTTTGCCGGGCGCGTCAAACGCCTGGAGGTGCATGTAGGCGACCAGGTCAAGGCCGGACAGGTGCTCGGCGAGATGGAGCCGGTCGACCTTGATGATCGGGTGCGCTCACAGGAGTCTGTATTCAAGCGGGCGGAAGCGGCTTTGCGCGAGGCAGAAGCCCGGCAAGCCTACGCGCAAACCCAGGCGCGCCGCTATGAGCAATTGTTTGCGGTGCGCTCGACCAGCGAGGAAATCGTCACCACCAAGCGGCAGGAACTGCAGATCGCCGATGCCGCCCTATCCGCCGCTCGGGAAGATATTGCCCGGGCACGCTCCGACCGCGAAGCACTCGTCGCGCAGCGGAGCAATCTGCGCCTGATCGCGCCGGTCGACGGTGTAGTCGCCGTGCGCGATGCCGATCCCGGCACGACCATCGTCGCGGGCCAGGCCGTGGTGGAAGTGATCGACCCCAAGAGTTTGTGGATCAATGTGCGCTTCGACCAGATCAGCGCATCGGGGCTGGCTGGGGGGCTGCCGGCTCATATCGTCCTGCGTTCGCGTGGTGGCCAGACCTTGAAAGGTCGCGTGCTGCGGGTGGAACCCAAGGCCGACGCGGTAACCGAGGAAACGCTTGCCAAGGTGACATTCGATAACAAACCAGAACCTTTGCCACCAGTGGGTGAACTGGCCGAAGTCACGGTTGACTTGCCGGCGCTCCCGGCCGCTCCACTGATCCCCAACGCTGCCGTCCAGCGTGAAGGCGATAAAGTTGGTGTCTGGCAAATCGTGGATGGTGATCTGCATTTCTCCCCGGTCAAGCTCGGCACTTCCGACCTCAATGGTTACGTGCAGGTGCGCGAAGGGCTCAAGAATGGGGACCAGGTTGTGACCTATAGCGAAAAGGCACTGACGGCGCGCAGCCGCATCCATGTGGTCGAGCATATCCCGGGAGTTTCACGATGATCAGCCTGGCCGGCCGCGACATTCTCCATGCCTGGGGGAAATTCGTCTTCACCGGCATCGGTCTGGGTCTGCTGATCGGCGTCACCCTAGTCATGGCTGGGGTGTACCGAGGCATGGTGGACGACGGCAAGGCGTTGCTCGACAACAGTGGCGCTGACCTTTGGGTGGTGCAAAAGGATACTCTGGGTCCTTATGCGGAGTCGTCCAGCCTCAACGATGACGTGTATCGCGCCATTCTCGCCATGCCGGGAGTCTCACAGGCAGCGAACGCGACCTACCTGACCATGCAGGTACGCAAGGGCGAGAGTGATGTACGCACCATGGTGGTCGGCATCGCGCCCGGTGCGTTGGGGGCTACACCCGGATGGCCTCCTTATCTCGTCGCTGGACGCCAGATCACGCGCGGTCACTACGAGGCTGTGGCCGACATCGCCACCGGCTTCAAACTGGGAGATCGTCTTGCCATTCGCCGCAATCATTACACCGTCGTGGGGCTGACACGGCGCATGGTGTCGTCCAGCGGCGACCCGATGGTATTCATTCCGCTCAAAGATGCCCAGGAGGCCCAGTTCCTCAAGGACAACGATGCCATCTGGCAAAGCCGGCGTCGCACCGAAGCCAACCCGGTCTTCAATCGACCCGGTGATCCAGGTTTGCTGGATGCCGTGATTGCTTCACAGAGCAGCAACGCGTTCGTCAATGCCGTGCTGGTCACTCTGAAACCTGGTCATGCGCCGGACGAGGTTGCCGAATCCATCCAGCGCTGGAAGCGTTTGACGGTCTACACCCGGGCACAGATGGAAGACATCCTCGTCGGCAAGCTGATCGCCACCTCGGCCAAGCAGATCGGCATGTTCCTTGTGATTCTGGCCATCGTTAGCGCGGCCATCGTTGCCTTCATCATCTATTCGCTGACGATGGACAAAATCCGTGAGATCGCGGTGTTGAAGCTCATCGGCACACGCAACCGAACCATCGCCGCGATGATCATGCAGCAGGCGCTCGCCCTGGGCGTGATTGGCTTCGTGGTCGGCAAGATCACAGCCACCTTTTCAGCACCGGCTTTTCCAAAATATGTCCTGCTCACGCCAATGGATTCTGTCGCCGGTTTTTTTGCCGTGCTCGTGATCTGCGTTCTAGCTAGCCTCGTCGCCATTCGCATAGCACTCAAGGTCGATCCGGCCGAAGCCATTGGAGGTTGAGATGAGTGGCAAAGGGATACACATCGAAAGTTTAAGCAAGCGGTATGGCGATGGTGACACCGCTGTCTTTGCCTTGAGAGACGTGAATATGCATGTTGCGCCTGGTGAAGTGGTGGGACTGATCGGCCCTTCCGGGTCCGGCAAGAGCACGCTGCTCAAGTGTCTGGGTGCGGTGATCGAACCGACCGCCGGTCGCATGACGCTGGGCGATGAAGTGATCTACGCCGATGGCTGGAAAGTCCGCGACCTGCGCGCCTTACGGCGTGACAAGATCGGTTTCGTTTTCCAGGCGCCGTACCTGATTCCGTTTCTCGATGTCACCGACAACGTGGCGCTGCTGCCGATGCTTGCAGGCGTCGCGAATGGAGAGTCGCGCGCGAAGGCACTGGAATTGCTCACAGCGCTTGATGTGCAACACCGAGCTCGCGCAATGCCCTCGCAACTCTCCGGTGGCGAGCAGCAACGGGTCGCCATCGCGCGCGGACTGGTCAATCGTCCGCCGGTGATCCTGGCCGATGAACCCACTGCGCCGCTGGATTCCGAGCGCGCCATGGCTGTAATCCGCATCCTCAACGACATGGCCCGGAAGTTCGAGACCGCCATCATCGTCGTCACCCATGACGAAAAGATCATCCCCACATTCAAGCGCATCTACCACATCCGCGACGGCGTGACCCATGAGGAAGCTGGCGAAGGGCGGGAGTTCGAATGAGAGAACGATTGAATTACAGGAGAATTTCATGACCCACCGCAAACACAGCCACGCATTTGGAACTATCACCCTGACCGTTACGGCCTGCCTGCTTTTATGGGGTTTTCAGTTGCCAGCTTGGGCTGGTGACGCTACCCAGGTTGAGCCACTGGCGCTACGCAAGATCATGCAGGAACTCGGGCGCAACATGCAGGCTATTACCGGTGCGATTTCGCAGGAGGAATGGGTTCAGGTCGTTCAGCTCGCCCCAAAAGTTGCTGCACACCCCGAGCCACCGCTTACTGAAAAAATGCGCATCCTTGCTTACCTCGGCGCTGATGCGACCAAGTTCAGAAACTTTGACGCGCAGACTCACGAGGCGGCGCTGGCCATGAAGCTGGCTGCTGCGAGCAGCGACGGCAAGGCGGTGACCCAATCATTCGCCCACGTGCAGGAAAGCTGCTTGGGCTGCCACCAAGCTTTCCGTAAACCTTTCGTGGAGCATTTTTATGGAGCACGCTAAAACATGCCAGCGCCCCATCAGCCTCGAAAGACGGCTTGCGGCAACTTACCTGGTAGCTGGTCTGGTCACCGCCGGTCTGGCCGGCTGCGCCGCCGGCCCTGATTTTCAGCGTCCCACCGCACCCGATGTGGCTCGCTACACTGCAACACCGGTAGCTGATAGAACCGTGTCCGCTCCCACGCAGTTCGGCGAAACACAACGTCTAGTCGAAGGGCTTCCGATCGAAACGCAATGGTGGCAAAGCTTGGGTTCATCCGCACTCGACGGACTGATAAACGAAGCTTTCCATGTCAGCCCGACGCTGGCGAGCATCAGCGCCAATTTGCGACAGGCGCAGGAGCTTCTTGCCGCACAGGCGGGCTCGACGCAATATCCACAGGTAGATGTCGCACTGGGATCTCAGCGCCAGCAAATGAGTCCCAGTAGCCAAGGGTTGAGCGGAGACGCACGTCAATTCAGCCTCTACAACGCCAGCGTTGGCGTGCATTACAACCTCGATCTGGCTGGCGGCAACCGGCGCGCACTCGAAGCCTTGGCTGCTCGCGCCGACTACCGTCGCTTCGAACTGAATGCTGCGCGCCTGGCCCTTGCCGGCAACATGGCAACCGCTGCCATTACCCGAGCACGCCTCGCCGCGCAACTAGAAGCCACTACTGCCATTTTGCGCGTGCAGGATGAGCAACTGCGCCTAGCCCATGAACGCGTGCGTATCGGTCAGGCCTCACCTGATGAAGCGTTGAGCCTACAAGCTCAGGCGGAGCAAACGCGGGCAGAACTGCCTGCGCTGCGTAAACAACTGCAACAAACCGAACATCTACTGGCGGTGCTAGCCGGTCGTGCCCCAGGCACGGGTGGCATCCCGGCCTTCACTCTGGCCGATTTCACTCTACCCGTCGAGATGCCGCTCGTCGTGCCCTCAGAACTGGTGCGCCGCCGACCGGATATCCAGGCGTCAGAGGCGCTGTTGCATGCGGCCAATGCAGACTATGGTGTGGCTGTCGCCAAGCTCTACCCACAGATCAACCTGAGCGCCAACCTTGGTTCTCAGGCGCTGACCACCGGTGCCCTGTTCGGTGGTGGCTCGGCAGTGTGGGGCCTGGTTGCGCAGCTCACCCAGCCTCTTTTTAATCCAGGGCTACCCGCTGAAAAAAGAGCGGCGCTCGCCGCTTTTGATGCCGCCGTAGCCAATTACCAGAGCGTCGTATTGGAGTCTTTGCGTAACGTCGCCGACACCCTGCGCGCGGTGGAAAGCGATGCACAAACTTTGACTGCCCTCGCTGCCGCTGATATGGCTGCACAGGCCTCCTTGCAGTCGGTCGAGCGGCAATACCGGCTGGGCGCGGCCAGCTACCTGCAACTGCTCATCGCGCAGCAACAGGCACAGTCAATCCGGATCAATATGGTTGCGGTCCAGGCACAACGCCTAGTCGATAGTGTTGTTTTATATCAGGCCCTGGGAGGTGGTGTCAGTTAAGACTATACCCTAACCTGATGTCAGATGTTGAGCACAAACAACGTCAGAGTAGGGTATTAATTTATATTTATTGACACATTCAGCCAAGGGTAATAGATTTCATCCTGACATTTTTACCTTTGGAGGCATCTTGCAAGGTCAACGTATCGGCTACGTTCGCGTCAGCAGCTTCGACCAGAATCCTGATCGACAACTGGAACAAATAGAAGTCGGCAAGGTATTCACCGATAAGGCTTCAGGCAAGGACACACAACGTCCCGAACTTGAAAGGCTGCTGGCCTTCGTCCGCGAGGGCGACACCGTGGTGGTGCATAGCATGGACAGGTTGGCACGCAACCTTGATGACCTGCGCCGCATCGTCCAAGGGCTGACACAACGGGGCGTGCGCATGGAGTTCGTCAAAGAAGGGCTAACGTTCACCGGCGAGGACTCACCGATGGCCAATCTGATGCTGTCGGTCATGGGAGCCTTTGCTGAGTTCGAGCGCGCTCTGATCCGCGAACGTCAGCGCGAGGGAATCGTGCTGGCTAAGCAGCGCGGGGCCTACCGGGGACGAAAGAAATCGCTGAACAGCGAACAAATTGCCGAGTTGAAACGGCGAGTTGCGGCAGGCGACCAGAAAACCTTGGTGGCCCGTGACTTCGGCATCAGCCGCGAAACCTTGTACCAGTACCTGCGGGAAGACTGACCATGCCACGCCGCTCAATCCTGTCCGCCACCGAGCGCGAAAGTCTGCTGACACTGCCAGATGCCAAAGACGAACTGATACGGCACTACACGTTCAACGAAACCGACCTGTCGGTGATCCGTCAGCGTCGCGGCGCCGCGAATCGATTGGGCTTCGCCGTGCAGCTTTGCTACTTGCGATTCCCTGGCATCTTCTTGGGCGTCGATGATCCTCCATTTCTGCCCCTGCTGCGCATGGTGGCCGCACAACTCAAGGTGCCGGTGGAAAGCTGGAACCATTACGGCCAGCGCGAGCAGACACGGCGGGAGCACTTGGTCGAGCTGCAAACGGTGTTTGGATTCAAGCCCTTCACCATGAGTCATTACCGGCAAGCCGTGCATACATTGACCGAACTGGCCTTGCAAACAGACAAAGGCATTGTGCTGGCCAGCACCCTTGTTGAAAACCTGCGGCGGCAGAGCATCATCCTACCCGCCATGAATGCCATCGAGCGCGCAAGCGCCGAGGCCATTACCCGTGCCAACCGAAGCATCCATGCGGCATTGGCCGATTCCTTGATACCTGTCCATCGCCAGCGCCTGGACGAACTGCTCAAGCGCAAGGATGGTAGCAAAATGACGTGGCTAGCGTGGCTGCGCCAATCGCCCGCCAAGCCGAACTCGCGCCACATGCTTGAACACATCGAACGCCTCAAAGCCTGGCAGGCGCTTGACCTACCTGCTGGCATCGAACGGCAGGTACACCAAAACCGCTTGCTCAAGATCGCCCGCGAAGGCGGCCAGATGACGCCCGCCGACCTGGCCAAGTTCGAGTCGCAGCGGCGTTACGCCACCTTGGTAGCACTGGCCATCGAGGGCATGGCCACCGTCACTGATGAAATCATCGACCTTCACGACCGTATCATCGGCAAGCTGTTCAATGCGGCCAAGAACAAGCATCAACAGCAGTTCCAGGCTTCCGGCAAGGCGATCAACGACAAGGTGCGGATGTATGGGCGCATCGAGCGCACGCTGTTCATTCTGGATTGGCTGCAAAGCGTGGAGCTGCGCCGCCGCGTCCATGCGGGGCTGAATAAGGGCGAGGCGCGCAACGCGCTGGCCAGGGCGGTCTTCTTCTACCGATTGGGTGAAATCCGCGACCGCAGTTTTGAGCAGCAGCGCTACCGGGCCAGCGGCCTCAATCTGGTGACGGCGGCCATCGTGTTGTGGAACACGGTCTATCTGGAGCGTGCCACCAGTGCTTTGCGTGCCCACGGCAAGGCGCTGGACGACACGTTGCTGCAATATCTGTCCCCGCTGGGGTGGGAGCATATCAACCTGACCGGCGATTACCTATGGCGCAGCAGTGCCAAGGTCGGTGCGGGGAAGTTCAGGCCATTGCGACCGCTGCCACCGGCTTAGCGTGCTTTATTTTCCGTTTTCTGAGACGACCCCTTTTTGACTTCTGACATGTGTTTTTCCTTTGTATTTTATATGTAGCCCTTCTAGGGGCATTGATACTGCAAAGCTAAAAAATCTTGTCACGAGCACCAAGGTTAGGTGCGTGGTGTGGATCTAAACTCTGAGATGTATGGAATCATTACGAATCACCAACAAGGCTACCCATTCGCACTCTCAGCACCCCATCTTTGTAGGCCGATATAGTTCCGTCGTGGCTTATTGTCATCGTCGAACACCCTTGCTTTACCGCTTCTACAGTGCTCGTGGAGCCGTAATCACCACGATTCTGCTGAAGAGCTTTGACAAAGAGTGTTGCGGCCGCTCGCTTAAGCTCATCAACGTCTTGCATATCGATCCCTGAATTTGTGCTGGCTAACCATGCCAGCCGGGCTACGTCTACGATTATTCAACCCAAGAATAAATGACATAAGTAATATGGAATGACGTAACGAGATGGGCGGAAGTGCCTTTAAAACCCGGGTGTTCATGTCGGAATTACCCCCACCCATCTCGTTACCCCATCGGTCGGGTGGCCGTGGCCACCGTCCCTGCGTTCCGTAATCAGACTCGCTCAGTCTGCTCCATTTCGATAACAGGGCTGGAGACTGACCCTGCTGGTGTTTGGCTATTACGCTACTGCCAGGTACTGAGAGTCGTTTGCATTTATTTTAAAAGTAAAAATAATCGCTCACCGCCGAAAACGAGAGTGACTATAATTGATATAAGTAGGTAGGTAAATACCTATCTTACAGATTTTTCACTTTGACGGTTCGTTTGATCAGTTTCAGATCACCTACCTAAGCAATGGGATTATTTCTTCTAATTCGGAAAGAGACAGCACTCCAGACATTAAACCTATACGCATTGGCACGTTCATGCGCCCTTTTGCATACAGGAAGCCCATTGCGCCAGCACAATGCTTCTCCTTCCCAGAAGGGTGATAGATGCCCTCACTGTCGTGAAAGCCACCAGTGGGATGCGTTGTCTTGTGACACTGGAACGGGGTCATGTCGTCGTCCAGCAAATTCTGTTTGATTTCCGCAAGGCGCTCTTCCCCGATCTCAATGCCATTCTCCTTCAGGAACGGACAGTTTGCGCAGGGCTTCTTGATAGACAGAAAGCGTTTAAAATCCATTGTGGTTACTCTTTGATGGGCATTGCAGAAATGATAAAGCGCCCACGAGAGGCGCTTAAGTGATAGTTGACGGTGATGGTTATGTTTTCGGCTCTGGGGAAGCAGCTGCTGGCTCAGGCGTCTTCCTCATGATCCTTACAGCATATTCTTTACCCTGAATCGTGTAGCTCTGCTGTCCCTTCAATTTGCCGTATCTCATTTCTATGATGGTAAACAGCTTCCAGGCCAAGTCTTCTAACTTTGCAGTGCGGCAGAACAACCATAAGATAATCAGTTTGGTTCCTTTCCCTCCCACCATGAACGCAGCGTAAAAGCCGCTCAGTAGAAAGTAAGCCAACAACAGGCTGTCAGAAATTGAAATATTATCCATTGCGTTTAAATTCCTTAACTTCAACAACCTTGTACACTCGGCGCCCCATGACGACAGTGCCGGTCTTCAACTCCTGCTTAAGCATATCAACGATGAAATATGCCGAACCGAGCACACCACCGATCAACCCTAACAGGATGTATGGAATCACGTTGTGCATCACTCTTTATCCCCAATACGGTCTTCTGTATCACGAAGGCAGCTTGGCCACTTAAGCCGAGGGTGGCGCAGACTTCCATCTGGCGTGTATTCGTGGAAATTGACCTTCACGATGCGCCCCATGTATTTATCCTGATTCAGCCAGATCTCATCGAGGTATTGATGCTTGAAACCTGAAGCACGAACTTCCGTACCATCCTCCAAACGGACAACGATTTTACCGAGGGTGTGTGCGAAGCCGGCATCCGGGTCGCCAGGCAGGAAGCCAATGATTTCACCATCTGCCTCATTCTCATCCTTCATTTTCCACCAGGCACGAGAGCGCTTAAATTCGTACACCGAGTTGGGATCGTAAGCCATCTCCCCTTCTTCGTTCTCGTCCAAACGCTGCATGAATCGAGCAATATACTCTTCGTGGCTATGGTAGATTTCAAAGGGAACCAGCACCAAATCACCAGCTGACTCTTCGCTTCTCTCATTGCGGAACCACGCCACCAGCGCAGCCTTACGTTCCTTCAGCTTCATGCCATTGGCTTTATACTCTTTGGTCTTGGCCAACGCCTTCCACTCTGGCAAGAAGAAGTCGAAGATGTGGAACTGAGCGCCAACTGCTTTCACATTCTTTTTGCGGATCGCTGAAACAGTGCCGTTGAATGAGCCGACCGTTGCCTCGCCATCAAAGAAGACATGTTGATGACTGGTGGCGCGAGCCAACTCCAGCATTGCCGGTTTAAGGTGATCGAGTGACGTTACTGGATTGCCGGTGCGCGACAGGAAGTTAACCTCTTCTTCGCCCACAATCACCTCGCATATAACGCGCATCCCATCGAGCTTGATGCTTCCAATCATCGGCCATTTGGCGTGTTTGTTCGGCTTGAACGGGAACTTGTCCCCCTTTTCTTTGTAGGCGGTGGCCAGCTGAACTTCAAACACTGGAATCGGCGCCGAGAAAATTTTGTTGCAAAGGCTAATGCCTACACCTGCCTTCGGATCTTTCAATAGGAAGCGGCGAAATACGTCCTGACCAGCCTCACACATAGAGCCAACGATGGACTCAACCGCGGTTACAGCTGCTCCACCTGTCAGTTGACGCGTTGCCAGCTGCTCCAACATATCCAATACCTTCTGGTCACTTGGCGTGGACACCAGCTGCGCCGGAGCTACGTTATACTTCTTGATGCCGAAGCGGATGAATGGATTGAGCATCAGCGAAACGGCTTTTTGCTCGAAGTCGTCCAGCTTGGCCAAAGCCTCTTTCTTGGCATTGGTTCCCATCGCTTTGATGTCATCCAGCTTGGTTCGAAGGGCAATCAGCTTTTCCATTAAAACGGCACTCCTTGTACTGGCTCGTGTTGTGTAAATTCAGCGTGAAACTGTTCGATCGGCAGCGAGTAGATGTCGCCGGTCGATGTTGATTTGAAAACTGCGGTAGGAACGAAGCCTTCCATGGTGGCTTTTTGGTTAGCGAACATAACCAGCTCGTAAAGCCCACCGTGTTTCTTATTCGTCCACTGATGCCAATATTCGATGAGGCGTCGGAATCGAAGCGCTGCACCGGTTCCAATAGCGTCGTACCACTTCTGCACAGTCTGGCCATTCACCTTGTGCTCAAGCGCAAAGCCGTATGTTGAAACAGCCAGAACGCGACACTCTTCCCACGTTCTTTGCCCCTCCAAATCGACCATGAAATAAGCGCGCTCCCCTTCTTTAAGATCCGAAACTTTCATGTGTTTTCCTCTTGCACTAAGGCTGAGTGGAGGTCAGTAATAGCCTCGAACTCGCCATTTTTTGTTGTGTCTTCTGGTTTTGATTTACGCGACGGCAGAAGTGACATCGCGGATTTGGTCTTGCGCTGGCCACCGAAACTGCTCTGATTGTTACGAGCTGCAACTTCAGCAACCAAAGCACCGTAGTCTTCGAAGTAGAGTGATTCACCGGCACGAACTTCCTCGACCATCATCTTCAACGCTTTGCATTTGCCGCCGCGGATAGCCGTTACACATTCACTGAATGAGCCGGGCGGCAGCCGACCCTCATTGAATGCCAGAATCGTGTGCTGGCAGACCGTGTAGCTCGCTCTTGTTGGTTCCTTGCGGATCAGCACTTCCTCGCACTTCAGGCTGAACATGTTGTTGCCCGATATGGATGGGATCTTGGAAAAGTCGGTCTTTGAAGCTGTCATTCTGTATCACCAAAATAGCTAATCACTTATTAACGCAATTATAAAAAAGCCCCAAACGGGGCTATAGCTTTTTTGTCAGGCTACCAGCTTCCCCAGCCAGACATGACGGCGTGTTGTCGGTCACGGAAAGGCTTCAGAAGCTCTTCCGCGGTGTGCAGAGCGTATGATTTAGCTTCCTGCATCAACATTGGCATTTCGTTCGACATCTTCACCAGGCGGCGTTCGTACTCACCCATGACGCCATCGCAGGCTGAACTGCAGGCATTGATAATGTCCTGCTTGCGACGATCCCCACCGGTCAATTTCATTAACGCTGGGAAGTTCTTCTCATTGGCTGCTTTGGTGGCGGTTCCTCGCCCTTCCAGAACCAGGTCAACCATGCCTTCCGGGACACTCATATTTGCAGTGTTGTCGTCACCAACCACACTCGTTGCCCAGAGTTCGTTTATGGCCGACGACGATTCAACGCTTTCGCATTTTTCATCCATGAACTCAAAGAACTTCCATAGGTCGTCACGATGAAGCTCTTCAAGAACCGTCTGGGTCTGGACGATGTAGCCGTTGTAATAAGCAGCTGTATGGGTGACAGGTGAATCCCCCATTCGACTGATAAAACTGACGATCGCCGCGCATCGAGGCGCTTCGTTACTTACGCTTGGGCGAACATCGCCAACAACCATGGTGACCGTCAAATATGGGTATTCGGCCAGCAGTAACTTGCCAGCCTCTGCGGTCGCGATTCTGTCAGCTCCAGCCTGAATAGCCTGGACAACAACCGAGTCGAACTCTTCTTCGCTCAGCGGCAGCTTTGAGTCTCTAACCAGCTTTGTGATTTCATGAGTGATATTCGGGTGCATCTTCATCTCTCTTATAGACTTTGGTCGCCATTATAATTAATGATTGGTAGTTAGCTACTTATTTTCTTAGGTCAGACCAAAGCCGCTATTCCTTTTACCTTTGCCATTAACTCAAGCTGGCGAGTGTAGGGCTTCGCTCGGAAGTAGGCTTTGATGATTTCCTCAACAGATGCGTCGCCCGGGTCAACGCCCTCTTTACCCAAACAGGCTATCTTCACGTTAAGTCCGATCCCCACCAGCTTACGCGCGGCGGCCATTGTGTTTCGGATTGCCTGCTTCTCGCTGTCCCACATCATTACGACGTTCTTCAGCCCCTTCGATTTGAGCGTCAGGAATGCACCTAACTGATCCTCTTCGTCCTGCGTCGTTACGCCAGACAAGTGCATACCAAACGTCCCGATTGGCTCAACGTAATCCCGCAGCGTTGGTTCATCGAACAGCGCTCGCTTGATCCCAATAACGTCAAATGCCCCCTCGCTCACCACGACAGTCTGTTTACCCACTGCGTTGTGGCCGTTATAGAGAAACTTACCTGAAGCCGGCAACGTCATGGGGAAGAGATAGCGACGCTCCGCAGTGCCAGTAACGTCACGCCCCTGGAAGGTTTTCATCACGCCATCGAGGTCGTAAATTGGTATCAGAATACGCATACCGAAATCTTGGCCACGAACCTGGTCGTTGTAGACATCCACATAAGCATGTTTGCCCTCTACGCAGTATCTAAGGTCGAAATATTTGGCCAGCTCAGGCGTTACATTTCTCTCCACAAGATAAGTGGGTAGTTGACCCTCGATCGGAAGCTCATAGTGACGCGGCAACGAAACCGGCCCTTCCAGCTCGACGGCGCTGGTCAGTTTTACCTCTTCTCGTTTCGGCGCCCAGCCCTGCTCCAGCAGCGCATTGTTCACGTATTCCTCAAATGCACGGCGTGACTTGCCGCTGTAATGCTTCAGGAATACCAGCTTGTTGAATTGGATCTCTTCTGGGTGATCACCAGCAAAGCATTTACCGACGTTGTTGGTCAGATTGAAATACACCTTCCAACCGGAGCTGCTGCAAACCGGGCATTCCTTGATGTTTATTTCACGACCGCGCGCGCTGACACCACCACGGCGATAGATGATTCCCTCTGTATCGAGCCACTGCTCAAAGTCCAGCTCGGTCAAAAGCTCTTTAATGTCGCTCATGCCAGCAATCCTCTCCGGTCATTATTTGAAGGCAATTTTGTGTGTATTAGGGAAGATGGGGTATGATGGCCGCTCATGTGTTTTTCCCTTGTTGTTTTTAACAGGGCGAGAAACTTGATTTCTCGAATTGGAAATGAGGCGTGGCGATTTTTGCCACGCCTTTATTTTTTAGATAACGTCGAGAATTTCCTGAATGAACCGCATCTGCTCCAGGTTCTGCTTCACTCGGATGCTGATGTTGCCTTTCTGGTTACGAGAGCCTGCAAAGTACAAGCGCGCTTCCCCCTTCGTCGCTTCCTCTTCCGTTTTGTTGATTGAGATTACCAGGTCAGCGATACGCACCTTTTCAATGTTATCCGCGGCGTGCATCATCGTGGCTACCTCAGACGCCCCACCCTCTCGGTTTGTCTGGGATGCAGTTATGCCAGCGGCGTTGTGTTTGTCGAAGACTGCACGGAGATCGGTATAGATGCTCTTCACATCTGCACGTTCATCACCGCTGCGTCGTGTTGGCTTCATCAGGTCGGCATAATCCACCACGACCATGTCAGGAATCATGCCGTTCGACTTCATGCCTTCCAGCAAGCGGTCGAGGTCTGCAGGTGACAAGCTGCCAGACGGTCTCTCCACAACCCACAAATTACCTACGCCGGTACTGGCGCCCAGGTCGGCCAGCTTCTTATGAACATCGTCACGCTTCTCGATCAGCTTCGTCATTTCGGTTTGAGAAAGACGTGCGTCGAAACGGTCAGACAAGATTGCCGTGTGAACTTCCAGCGAGACGTACAGGACGTTGAAGCCCTTTAAAGTCGCGTTAATGGAGAACTCACCCATGGCCGTCGATTTACCAGACTTTGCGAAGCCCATAAAGAGAACCATCTCACGACGCCCCCAGCCCTTCTGATACAGCAGACGATCCAACAACGGTATGCCTGTTGTGATGCTGTTTGGCACGTAATCCTCAGACGCCTC
Source organism: Citrobacter sp. Ca225 (assembly GCF_030337175.1). Classification (NCBI taxonomy): domain Bacteria; kingdom Pseudomonadati; phylum Pseudomonadota; class Gammaproteobacteria; order Enterobacterales; family Enterobacteriaceae; genus Citrobacter; species Citrobacter sp. Ca225. The sequence goes on from NZ_JAOWCD010000072.1 coordinate 14,780, forward strand.
ATACTCACGTTGCTTTAAACGCTCGGCCGCTTCGCCCAGATAGTTGTAGATGCCTATGGTGTCACTCGCGCCCACCAGCTGCACCTTGGCCATCACTTCCATGGCGCGTTCGAAGTCGCCCTTCTCTTTCAGCTCGGCGGCTTTGATCAGCGCGTCATCGAAAGCTATGCTCCGGGCAAATGTGGCCACGCGGTCAACCATGTATTTGGTGTCTGTCAATTTCTCACCCAACACACGCTTGAAGGCGCCGACCACATCCGGGAACAGCTCTTCGCGGATCGTCTTATCTTTCTTCGCGCGCTTCAGCTGGTCGAGAATGGCGGTGCTGGATGGTGCGCTCTTGTACATGCGGAAGTAGGACGAAACAAGGTTAACCAATATTGCGTTAGCCGCGTTTTCAAATTGGCTCGGATCAACCAAATCCCCGGCGCGCATCAGGAACTCCTGATCCTTGCAGTAGTAGGCTGTTAGTCGGTTCTGGAAGTCATCATCAAACTCTTCCGACAATGGGCGTCCGGTATGGCAAATGGTGGTCATTGCGCCACCTCTTTAATCATGTTCATGTGCTTTTCCATCGTTCTAAACAACTTGTTTATTAAGTTTACTAAGTGGGCGAAGGCAATCAATTCAGTGACCGTGCTTCCATGGTTTCGTTAGGGAAGCGCTGAAGCGCTATGTGTTCGGGCAGAAGCTCTGTCAGCCAAACGGCGGAGTAGATAATCAGAACGCGACGGGATGGCTCACGATTTTCAATCTGCGTGAGAAGCCACTCAAAGTAGTCTCGCTGGATTTCAACGTTGTCCCCTTGCACGATTACCCCAGAAGAGCCAGAACCCCACAGAGAGCTATCCAGACGGGTTAGCGCGCGTTTCTTTAATCTGTCTTCGAAGATCTCTATCAGCTCTGGTTGCCAAAGATGTTGAGGGCGTGGCAGCTTATCCCAGAGACGTGATGCGGCGATCGACAGAACGGTGCCAATGAAATAGCCGTAATTGACGCAGTAGCGATCAGCAAACTGACGCGCTTTCCAAAGTGATGTCTTGTTGGCGGCAGATTGATCCTGAAACGGAACTCGTTTTAAACCGGTGTTGAAAGGCGCACTCTGGAAGTCTTCACGACCGTGAGTGAGCATGATGTTGGCGTACTGGCGTTTGTACTCTTCGGTAAAGACAGCTGTAGCCTGGAGTGGGTGCATGTCGCGGTAATCAAACCACTTAGTCTCGAAGAGGTCAGCTTCGCCTTTACAGCGAGACAGCCCTATGTTCTTAGCGACCCACTCATCCATGACGGCCGAATCCCACTCTTCCATGAATCCATACTGGTCGTCGTTGCCTAAGCATTGGTAAAAGAAATTGCTCATAGTAGGTGGCTGGTTAGTTATCCGTTGCTGGATGATAGCTAGTTACCAATCTTTTTTAAAGCAGTGAATGCAGGGAGTTTGGTGGTGATAAGGCTGGGTTGTGTTGGCTGCAAGCAACCTGCTTCCGTATATTTTAATATATTGGTCTTATTATTTTATTGAGAAGCAGGCTTTATTTGTTGCCAACCCAGAACGTCTTCAGTTAACTTAAAAGTCGAAATCTGGCAGACCCGAAAGGTTTGTCTCTTGTGGTGAAACACATAAACGTGAGGTCATAAATATGGCTATGCCTAGCTATTCCCCCTATTTTAAAACCGTTTACGACGAACAAGCTCCAGTTGGAAATTTAGGACGTGGAACACACTATTCCGTACTAAGTGCCGTCCAATGGAAATCTCCCCTTTACGCAAATCACGCTAAGCCTCGAATCCATACTTTCGCGCTACTCTGGGATGAAGATCACGACGAAAGAGTAATTGACGTTCTTGTGGTTGCTTACATGGCTAACCTTATGCCGGCAGTAAAGTACGTTGGCGAGCGGAAAGGCTGTTTGATGGTGGTTTTTGATAGCAGCATCAAAACATTAGGCAAGACGGTGCTGTCACCAATGCTCAAAGAGTGGGATAGAATTTGCCAAGCTGGATATGCAAATGATATATGGAATTTTGAGTATGGGTTTGACGATAACCCTGCGTTAACAGGTATCGTGAACGATAAGAGCGAAAAGGTTAATTTGTACATGGCAAACATTGCCAACCTTTGGCCATTAGGTCAGGCAGAGTACAAACCTATCAATTTGTTGGAGCGACAAAAACCTATCGCCCCTCCAGTCTTCCCGAACGGAAGTTCGCTATTTAACAAGCAATGAAAAAAGGGAGCCTTTCGGCTCCCTTTTTTTTAACTCTTACCCATCAGCTTACGCTTTATCTCTTCGGTGCGGAATGAAACATCACTCGCGTTCACCGCTTCAATGTTCAGCTTAATAGCCTCTTCGATTTCAGCCGGGGTTTTCTCTGATAGCTGGAAGATGGCCGCGCGGATCACATCAGAACGCGTGAACTTGTCGAAGCGAGGAATGACGGCCAGCATATCAATCAGCTCGATGTACTCATCTTCCATCGACATGGTGCGAGACTGAATCTTGCTTTTACCACGAGTAGGACGCCCCTGGGGCTTCACGGGGTTACGAAGTGGTGCAGCTGGTGTCACTGGCTGACTTTCTTGCTGCTGCGCTTCTGGAGCTGTTGGTGGCGTTACACGCTTAGTCAAATCACCCATACCCTTAGCCATTATTTACCCTCCAGGTTAAGCAGGTAATCCACCAGCTCGATAATTTCTGCTTCAGCCTTAGTGTCGCGGTCAGAACCGGCCATTTCAAAGATGGTACGCCCAGACTCTTCTGCATCGTCGTACACGTTACGAGTGTAGAGGTTTACTGGCACCGGCTCGATACCAAATGACTCGATCACACCTTTTGCGTTAATGATGCGCTGAGCCTGGTTTGGCAAAGATGGACATTGGTTCATCACCCCAATAATTCGAACCTTGTGATTGGTATTACGCACGTTATCCAAAACAGGGTCGAGATTACGCAGTGATTTAATGTCACGGCGCTTTGGCCGGAATGGAAGAAGGATGATGTCGGCCATCTGCATAGCCTGACGTTGGATTTCGGAGTCAAAACCACCGGCGTCAATAACTACGAAGTCATGGCGCTGGCTAACCGCGTTGATGTGCTTTACAACGTCATGATCCACAAACTCAAATGGAATAAGTGCCAGGTCTTCGTTTTCGCGGCGCTCTTCAGCCCAGCCTGCGGTCGTCATCTGCCCATCGATGTCGGTCAGGTGACATTTCTTCTGCTTTTTAAGAACCAGCGCACCGGCTACCTGCTGCGCAACCGTAGATTTTCCGGGGCCACCTTTGGTGCCGCCAATCACAATGATCTTAGCCATTGTTGTTTCCTTGTTATGCGAAATAATAATTATGTGAAAACAAGTTGTTTTCTTATGTGGCTATTAGCCTAATGCGGGGCGGCCACGGTGTAAAGGCCAGTTTGTAGGCAATGAGCTGAATTTTGGGAATAAAAAAACCCGCCGAAGCGGGTTCATTCAGAATTAGGCTGGACAGTAGCCGACTGACGGAGACGTGTCGCGAGATATGATTAAAACGATGAACTTTTGAACCTTCTGCTGAACTTCGTTCGGTTTCCATCCGCTGAGGTCTACCAACATGCCCTTGTTCCACGGCAGGAAGCCTTTAGCGCCAACACCGAGTTCGCTCAGGCGATCTTCAAAAACCTGACCCTTACCGTTATAGATGCGCACGTCGCATTGGTCATAAAGACGACCAGCCCAGATTTTTGCGCCTGGAACTGTTTGCTCTTCGTCGCACACCAGGTGTTCAAACCAATTCAGAATGAACATATATGCGCGGCTGCTTAGACCTTGCTGCTGGAAAGGTCGCTCAACTTTAACGCCAGCGACTTGAGGGGCTTCCACCTCTTGACCAGCGTCATCGGTGAAGAAGTAGGATCTGAGTGCAATTCTGCCGGCATCAACGTTTTTGGATTCATCGACGTAGCCAGAGTCGAGAAGATGCTTGATGATCTCTTCATCAGAGGCGTCTTCGTCTACCATTTTTGCGATGGTTTTAGTGATACGGGCTTTATCGTCGTCAGCAGCACCTACACATTCAATCGTTATGTAGGTATGAATCTCATCTTCGGGATCGACTAACTCCAGCTGAGAGAGCTTATAGAGCGCATCATCAGTGAACAAATAGCCGAAACGAAGAAGGCAAGTTTCGCCCTCATGAGCAAACTTGCCTATGTTCTTATCGAATAACGATGACGCTATTAGTGTAGGAGCCATTTAGCAGTATCATTAGCAGAATTGGTGCTAAAGATACTATCATGCTTGCCCAAAAATTCGCGAATAGAAGTTTCAATTGCCTCTGAGAAAGACGAAATTTTATTAGCCATCTCAGGGAATTGCTTAGCTGGGTTCACCGTAAAGCAAATTTCGCCGTCGAGGAAACGAGCTTCAGCCAGCGGTTTTACCGTGGCGCGAGCTGTCTCTACATCGTGAGCAAAGGTAACGATGAATTTGAGGTCTTTAGGTGCCAACGCTTCATTGTTGAGTGTGCGCACCTGCAGCTTCGAGTTACCGAAGATGTGAGTAGCGATGACACTCGTACAATCACGAATGGTTTGAATTGAGCGCTTCGCTTCTTTAATGTTCAGAGAGTTACGCATGTTTCCACCTTAGCCGAATGCTATGCAGCGTGTTCGGCGACCCCCACCCAGGGGATTTAGAGGCTACGAGGATGCTTCGTAGTTCAAGAAAATATTTGACACACATGGTGTGTGTCTAACCAATCTACGTCATTACTCAAAAATGATCAAGCAAGTGGTTGTCAGTTACTCAGCAAACAAAGGGAGGTTTGCTGGGTTATCGTTGCTTTTTTGAAGCTACTTAGACATCCAAAATTACCCTTTGTTGCGATGGTTAGACCAATGGCACAACGTAGCGCCTTGAACGTTGTGGGAAAGGATCTCACGTTTTGTTTCCTGCGTTAGCTGATCGCTATGGCTAACGTAAATGGGGTTTGCTGCGTCGCAGAACAGCACCCCTTGGGCTGGTGGCTTAATCACGCATCCAATCAGCAGCAAGCTGAGCATCAACGGTAGCATCATCCGAGCGTCGGACTGCATTGATAACGTCATTTTTCACATCCAGTGTGTGTTGCAGGCGCTTGTTGTCTTCACGCTCTGCTTTGATTTCCATTGACCGGCGAGCAGCCAGGCCACCGAGGTAATAGGCACCAGCAAGCACCATGATGACGGCCGCAGCCGTCAACAGGTACTGCTTGACCTTAATGTAAAGGCCAAGAAGCATTACGCGATCCCCTTCTGGTGTTTGCGAACCTGAGACCAGGCAATGAAAAGTGCAATTGCTACCGTGGCAACACCGAACACGATGCGGATGGTATCGCCACTGGAGATATTGTCCTGAGCCTTATCCATTGCATGTGTGATCTGCGGTGCTACGTCCACCAGCTGCGCGACACCAATGCCGGCAGTAATCGTTGCGCCAGCAGATTCCTTAGTGACTGGAACTGCTTTTACAGCTTTAACCACTCGCACTACACCGGCACGACGCAGACCCTCATCGATGGCTTCCACTGAGTACCAGCTGTTTGCCGTCTTTAATGGGCCTTTGCCGTTCTCATGGCGAATAATCGCTTCTACCAAGGGACGTAGGGTGCTGTAGTCGTGAAGATCCACAATCATCTCAGGAGAGACGCCGACTGCCTTGGCCACCGCATTGATGTAAGCCTCGGTGTCGTTCTCATGCGGCGGCGCCCAACGTTCGATCACTTCACGGACAGTATCGATCGGCGAGCCATCGCGCGCTTTACGTTTGTCGTGGTAGGTGATGAGCGTTACTGCCAGAGCACGGATGCCCCAGGTAGCGTCCTTAAAGGTGCAGAACCGCGGTTCTGCAGGGTTGTCCACCAGACCTTGCCACGGCGCACCGCGGTCAAGATTACCTGGGTTGTTGTTTCTGATACCTCTTGGAGTAGCCATCCTTAGCTTTCCTCTTAGTTGCCGAAACCGTTTTTAACGCCATACGCCGCCAGCCCCAGAAGAAGAGCAGCGGTTAGAATGGATGTGATCTTGGAGATGATGCCGCCGAAGAATCCACTTGAGATGCTGTCTAACCGCGTCAGCAGCTTTTCCAGATTTGAGTGCTGGATGCTGTGCTGGGCGGCAGTCATGTCACCAAAATAGGCCCCAAGCTGTGCTTTCACTTCTGCGCCGATGTCATCACGGAGATCCTTTCGCAAGTTCCCCATGACCTCTCTGGCGACAATTTGGGCAATGCGCTCCACCTGGTCTGGTGTCACGCCTCCCATCTCATTTGACATTTTTTCCTCCATGAAAAGTCAAATCTCGATATGCGAAATAGTAGCAAAATGCAACAAGAAAGTAAGTAGCTAACAACCAAATAAAAAGCGCCAACAGGCGCTTTTGGGGATTATTTTGGATGGGGGTCACATTGGATTTCTTTAAACACTCTGTCCGAGACCCAATTGGCCTCGAAACTCACATCGAGGTCTGGCTCTGGGTGAACATATCGAGTGCCGTTTTGACTGACGCTGATAGCGTCAATCTTTATCCACTTATAACGGGTAAAGCCTGTAAAGTTCGAACCGTACTTACCGTAGCAGCTTACCTTGTGTCTCTCGAATTTTTGCAGATCTGCGCACCCTACCACGTTTAAAACCAGAGCGGCGACAAGGAGCTTTGAGCCTAGTTTAATCATACCGCACCTGCCTTTTTGCACTGGTAATCAGCGAACAACTCTTCTCGTTGCCAGCGGCCATAGAAGTGCAGGACTAAATCACTTCTTACGTGAACGTAACGATGCCCAACGTGATTAACACGACGTTCGTCAACCTTCACCCAGTGCTCGCCACCAGGCCAAGTTCCAGAGATGTATTTCGCAACACAATCAACTTTCTCACTTTTTGAGCCGGGAAGTCCGGCGCAGCCAGTAGTAGTTAGCGAGGCAAGAGCCAATGCAAGGAAGGATAAGTTTAAACATTTCATTATAATGCACCCATTCGGTTTGAATGGGTGCATTATCCATTACCTGATACAGATTAGTAGTCAAATACCTACTATCACCGTTAAAAAGTCACATCGACCGTTTGGCCTACTCTTGTCTGCAAAGCAGTGTAGGCCGCATTATTACTTGAAATCGCATAGGCACTTAATGATGAGTTATAGGGCAACGTAAATGCCGCCCCGTTAATTTTAATGACGACCGAGCCTGACATTGCGCCACTTAGCTGGAACAAAAGACCACCAAATTGTGTGCTTGAATAGAGGGCAATGATTTCGCGACCATTGTAGTTTCCGGTGATACCACCAAAACCTTGCGCTTTGTGATAGCCGAACTCTACAATCGGGAAAGGCTGAGGCCCACGAACGCCAGGTGGCAAAATTCCCACCTGCTTTTGCACCACAGTCAACTTTACCCCTTTACTCTTACCTGCCAATGTACTCATCCAAAAAGGAACCCCGACATTGATTGCCGGCCCTGCGGCCGACATCCAACGCTGAGCGGTTTCCCCAACTGCACTTGAGCCAATCCACCCAGATCCTACCGTCATTATCTGGCCTCCTTCAGCTCTTTGACTTCGGCGCGCAGCTCCTTCACCGCCTCAACCAACATGCCGATGACACCGTTGTAATTCAAGCGAAGGCGCTCTTCTTGAGTGGCATGATCGATGTCTGATGTTACCAACTCTGGCTGCACTTCCTGCACCTGCTGAGCAACGAGACCAGCTGATTGATCATACCCATCCATGTTCTGAATTTGGTAAAGAACACCGTCGATTTTCTCCAGCTTGTCCAGTGCGCTATCAATCTTCTTAATGTTTCGCTTGTTGCGGCGGTCAGAACGGATGTACACATCGTTAAAGTTACCATTGCCACTACACGTCCAAGTGCCATCGCTACCCAGATACGCATACGCATCAGTGCCATTGTCAGTACGCGATTTGTTGATCATATAGATGCCGAACTGAGAGTTGCCCAGGCCACCCAAAACGTAATGACGATCGGCGTGCTCCTGTCGAACGACTGCTGCGGCAGAGCTGGTGCCTACAGCGCCATTACCTTGCAAAGCAGTGCCGGTTCGCATACTGATCCATGAACCACTGGCCGTCGGAACATTGATAACGTTGCCCGACACAATCCCACCGTTAGCAGTTAAAGCGCCGCCTACCGTTACGTTGTGAGACATAGTCACAACACCGGTAGTGTTGTTCCAAGCCAGGGGGCGAAGCCCATTCCATGCCCCATCCTGGTCGCCTGAATTTGTGAGCAGGAAATAGCTATTAGCACCATCGCTGCGGAAGAATGAGCTGATGGAACCGTATTTAATGCGGAAGCCATTAGCTGAAGTGGTAACTACCTCTCCACTCACCTGGCCGCCCGATGAAGACAAAGCGCCTACTTCTGCCGCTGTAGGTTTATTACCTGCATGATAAATCTTCTGATTTGAGTACATCAGATCGCCGGTATCTTTAAGTTGAAGATACTTGCCGGACTTTGTGTTTTGCAGGAAAACGTCGGCAGATCCTGAGCCTACTACCGCATTCGATTCGCCAGTGCCATTGATAGTCAAACGTCCGGCTGCGCGAATGTTTCTGTTGGTGTACAACTCACTGGCGTTAAGCTGCAAGGTGGTGTTCTGGATGTAGTTGTGAATGGTAACAACATCATCCGTGCCGCCATTGCCAACGTACCAACGTGCAGCGTTTTTTTCGTCACGCCCCATGAGGTAAACTGCCTGAGACGCCGCCATCCTTCTCAATACAAGAGCGGCGCCATTTGCTGTAACGGTCACTTGGCCGGCTACAGTGCCTCCAGTATTAGGTAACGCCTTTACGTCACCAGCGCTGATCGCAATGTCAGATGTGCCATCAAAAGCCTTACCTGCAATCTTACGAGCCGTGGCTAATTTACTTGCGCTAACTGCATTCGCTTTGATACCCAAATACCGGGTGTCGAAGTTTGAATAATCTCCAGGCAATACCCTGGCCGGGGTTGCGAACTCACCATTAGGTCGGAACGTAAAGTTTTGGGTTATACCGGCTTGATCAGTAATGCTCAGCTCGAACACCATTGAATTTACCAGCCAACCGAGAGACGCTACATAGCTCTTATCTCCAGCGGTCACTTTCTGCTTCGCAAGTGGGTGATACTCGCTTGCCCCACTCGAAGAAACCTCGTTGAAGAAAGGGGCTTTGGTTTTCCACTGATCGCGATAGGTTAATGACTCAGCGTAATCAGCTGTTACTGCACCACCAATGCTCAGCGCGCCCTGCTCGTCAATCTGAACTAGATTGCTGTTCCATGTTGCGCCATTGTCACGATTATCGACATCTAAGCGCAAACAGTTGCCATCACCACGCCAGCGGAAACCAGCGTTTGATGTGCTGCGATCAATAAAGGACAGCGTGGGTGCAAAGCTGTTGATCGTGATACCTTGAGAGCCATCATTTGCAGAGCCATTCACAAATAGTGCTGCTTTGGTCAGGTCAGCTACAGCTCCTGCCCCGGGCGCATTAATGATGCCACCTTTTGAAGCGCTGAGTGCGCCCGTCACAGATAGGTCGGAAGCGAGCCTAACATCGCCCGTCACGCTCAAACCGTTCCCCATAGTTACTCTTCCGTTTGTAAGAGCGATAGAAAGAGGGCGGAAAGCGTTATAGGTTCCATAATTGTCATTGAGGTTGGTCAGCATCATGTACCAGTTGGAACCATCAATGCGTTGGAAAAGCCCGTATTTACTACCAACCATTCGGTAAGAGTTAGCGGATTTTGTTTGGACTTCTCCAGTATTCAAAATACTACCGGCAATGGTGACACCACCGGTGAAGGAAGGAGCGTCACTTGGAGCCAACCCTAAGCCGACCAATACCGCTTTAGTTAAAGTTGATTTATTCCATAAGTTATCGGCATCGATGCTTTTGGCCGATGCCGCAGCACACAAGGCACTGGCGGCAGCATTGTTTTCAGAGGTTTTGGCAGCTGACGCTGATTTGCCTGCGTTAGAGCTTGAACCCGCTGCGGCATTCTCAGATGCTTTAGCGTTTGTCTCTGATTTCTTTGCGTTAGCTTCGGATATCGAGGCATTCGATTGCGAGGTGGCCGCATTCGATGCAGAGGTGGCCGCCGCTGTTTTAGAGCTGGCTGCGCTTGTTTCTGAAGATTTAGCATTGCTAGCAGAGGTGGCTGCGGCCGATTTTGAGCTGGCAGCGCTGATCTCAGATGCCTTAGCCGCAGTCGCACTTGATGCAGCATTTGTTTCCGAGGTACTGGCGTTAGCCTCTGAAGCCGCCGCTGCGGATTTAGAACCTGCTGCTGCATTTTCAGAATCCTTAGCGTTTGCTTCGGACTTCTTCGCGTTACTCTCGGATGTTTTAGCGTTAGTTGCGGAGGTGGCGGCACTTGTTGCCGACGTTGCTGCCGAACTCTTTGAGCTGGCTGCGCTGGTGGCGGATGCTGCGGCGTTCTTCTCCGAAGTTGCAGCCTTTCCAGCAGAGGAAGTTGCAGAGTCCTGGGAGGCTTTTGCGCTAGTTTCTGAGGTGGCTGCGGCGATCGCCGAACCACTTGCGGCGGTTTCGGATGTCTTGGCGTTAACTTCAGATGCCTTGGCGTTTTTCTCTGAAACTGCCGCTTTGGTAGCGGAAGCAGCAGCTGCCGCTTTGGAGGATGTAGCCGCACTCGCAGATCCCGCTGAGTTTGTCTCTGAAGTCTTTGCCGCCTTCTGGGAGGACAATGCGGCTGACGCACTTGAAGCAGCAGCTGTTGCGTTAGCGGCGGCCTTCAGGATCGAATCCTTGTTTGCGGAAAACCAAGCCATTGCCCCTTCGTGCTCAGATATGATCTGACGCAAAGCCTTCAGCGTGATCAGAGTTCCATCCTCAGCTAACAGCTGGGCGTCCTGCCCCGAAGTAAGCCAAGAACGAATAACGCCTGAATCAATATTCATGCGTTGCAACTGAGCCGCAAAGCGCGCTGAAAATTGACTAATGTCCCCCTGATAGGTGGTGATGATACGGCATGGCGTACCATTCACATTTTTACCATCGTAAGGTTCTACGAGCGTAAGCGATGTATCTGACTCAACTGACTTGATTTCGTATGGCTCGCCTTTTTCACCAAGCAAAATCATGCCCGGCAGAACGCCATTTTCAGCCTTAGACCAACTGGTGCCAACACCGGTAACGATGTTAGAACCATTGGTCAAGGTCTTAGTACCTTCCCTGTACCACATATTTTCTCCTTAACGCGTCAGCATTCCTTGCTTCAGCGGTTACACTACGCTCCTGCGCATTTACATAAAGTAGGTGAATAGTTACTTATTTTTGCATTAGTAGCAACACAAAAGACCATGATTTTCATAGCTTTTAATTGATGGCGAAAATTGCCCCGATATATTCGGGGCAAAATTATTACATCAATCCCATTCGTACTCGAAGACGTCCATTCTCGTCATACACTTCGATTCGGTTATTGTTGATCACCATGCGACCGGTGCTTCCGCTGTTACCATTCATCTCGAAAGCTCCTCCTTTTGCAATTCGCCAACCAGTCCTTCCCGAAACGTAGTTAGTGGATTGTAAATCACCAATTTTGGCATTCACGATTGTGCCGTCTTTGATGTATGCGCCATTCATATAGGCAACACTGTTTTGCACCACAAATGGCGTGGTCACCTTGCCATCGACGGAGTTAACCAACCCGAAGCGGTCAGCGCGAATCAGGAACTGTGACAGCCCTGATCCGTCGATCCCCAGCGCCATGCCAGCAGCATACTTTTGGCCGTTTGAGGTGGAGGTCTCCATCTTCAACGTCCAAGATGCAGAAACCTTAGAGTTCACATTAGCCACGGCTTGAGAAGTTTGTTGAACGGTGGATGAAACCGAATCAGCTTTGGCGCTGACCGTATCAACTCGCTTGCCCAATGCTGTATCACCATTAGCGCGCGCAGTTTGTTCAGAGGTGACCGACGACTCAATCTTGCCGGCTCTGGAATTAAGCGCGGTGATATCACTGGCCATAGCCGAATCGGCATCTGAACGAGCCTTCGTCTCTGTAGCAACAGCCGCTTTAATGTCAGCCGCAGTCTGCGTTTTTAGGGACGTAATTTGGCTTCCCAGCGCAGTATCGCCATCGGTACGAGCTTTTGTCTCAGTAGCTACCGCGGCTTTAATATCTGCTGCCGTTTGCGTCTTAAGAGAGCTAATTTGGCTACTGAGTGCTGAATCACCGTCAGTTCTTGCTTTGGTCTCAGTGGCCACCGCCGCTTTGATGTCGGAAGCCGTTTGGGCTTTCAGTGACGTAATCTGACTCCCCAATGCGGTATCGCCGTCTGTTCTGGCTTTAGTCTCCGTGGCTACCGCTGCTTTGATGTCGCTGGCGGTCTTGGCTGCCAGTGTATCAACTTTGGTACTGATTGCGGTGTCACCAGCAGTTCGTGCTTTTGACTCGGTTGCGATCTGGGCGGTCACATCGTCATTAACCTGCGCGCTGAGTGCGGTAATTTGGCTGGATAAGGCACTGTCTTTATCCGCACGCGTCTTGGCCTCCGCTGCGATCTGCGCTTTAACGTTAGTATTAACCTGCGACTGCAGATTTGTGACCTGCTTCGACAAAGCACTATCAGCGTCAGCACGAGCCTGCTGCTCGGTTGCCAGCGACGCTTTAACATCATCATTAACTTGAGCCTTCAGCTGGGTAAGTTGGGTAGTGACCGCCTCGTCAGCACTAGCTCGGGTCTCCCTTTCTTCCTGCAACTGCGCGGCGATGTCATCACCGATTTCAGCTTTCATCTCATCGACACGCTTGGCCACCGATGAAACAGAGTCTGCCAAAGCCTGCTGGCTGGTGGTCACCGATGCGTTAGTTGACGCCTGCTGCTTTTTGTCTTCTTCCTGACGAAGTGCCAGATCGATATTCGCTTTTGCATTTGCCTCCAAACTCGTTGACCACTGTGATGCTGTTTGCTCGACGCCTGCCACCGTCTGTTTCATTTCATCAATGTTGGCCTGGCCGGTGTCCACCACTGACTGCATAGTGTCAACTTTTTTGCCGATCGCTGTATCACCATCAACACGAGCCTGTCTCTCTTCGGCGATAAGCGTTTTGCTACCGTCCAAAGCTGCCTGTGCCGCATCGAGAGTGCTGGCAACGGACTCACCCTGCTTCTTGACGGTCTCCTTTAGAGCCAAAACATTGGCGGTGGCATCGTCTAGTTCACCGAGCGCCTGGCCAACTTTATCTGCCGTGTCCTGAACGTTTGCCTTCAGGTCACTCTGCTCTTTCTCCATGCCGTCGAACGAGTTTTGCATGTCGGTCACTGACTGCTTAACACCTGTAACAGACAGCTCAATCTCATCGACGGTTTTATGCAGCTCACCCACGCTTTCGTCGATCTTCTTGCTGACCTCTTCAACAGCTTCTTTTGCCGCTGACTGGTTGATGTCAGCAAGAAGATCCTGCCCAAGCTCAGAAGAGGTGATTTTGTTCTTCAGGAACGACAGAACATCTTTGGTAGTAGCCTCGGTGCCAAGGGAAGAGTTTGGCTGGCTCAGCATTCCGCGCTTGTTTACTGCGCGCACCCAATAAAACCAAGTTTCGTCATCGCCGAGACCGCTATGGGTAAATGTCGTCGAGGCAACCGCCGCAATAAGAGACGCGGTGGTGAGATCGTTGGTGCGAGAGGCGTAAACGTTAATTTTGTCGATGTCGATTGTGCCAGGCAACTGCCATGCCAGAACGTTGACGCGATAATCCCCGATCGCTGTGAGAAGCGTGGGCGCGTCTGGTGGCGTCATCGTTCCAAGAGTGGTGTACACCATGGAAATGACGCTGGAACGTCTTCCCGTGGCTGAAATCGAGTATAGCTCGATGTCATACATGCCATTCTCAGCAGCGTTTAAAATATCGAACTGCTCGGTCTTAACTTCTGTTGTAACCCAATCTTCAACAACATCGGAACGACGGTAACGCAGCACATACGAAGGTGACTTGCCCTCCCAACTCACCATCAGTTTTACCGAAAGGTTACCTGGAGAAGAAACATATGTGCCTTCGGTCACCTGCAGGTTTTCAGGGGTTGAGAAAGTCGGGTCGAGAATGGTCGTCTTCGATGGAACGAGTGTGGCCCCTTCATCGATAGCGTTAAATTTCGTAGGGTTGTGCTGCACACCCACGATGTCAAAGGCGCCCTTCTCCTCATTCTGGTTAACGGCCAGCACACGCAGCAGCATTGGCTCCAGATTAGGCTCAATGACTGACCAGATCCCCATAATCGCTGGGTATTCTTCTTCAGTTAATGCCTTCTTGAAGGTGACAACAGTGTATTCGCCAGCGCCTTCAATAAGGTCGCGATCAATCATCTTCCCTTTAACACTTAGGAAAGAGACGGTGTTCCCGGCTTTAGTCAGTTTTACAGAGGCGTCGAGTGTGATGCTGTTTTTGGTGTAGTTCACCAGACGCCCGGAATTTCGTTTCCCTGATCGGAACTTATCTTGCAGTTTCACCAGCTCGCCAGGCATGAGTAACGATGCGTCCATACCAGAGGTGAAGGTGATCAGACCTGTTTCCATGCGGTTGCTATAAAGCGTCCAAAGCCCCACACGGTGAGCCTGGCCACGGCTTGTACATCCGAAAGCTACTGATTCAGTTTTACGTACACCAAAACGCTTAATACCCTCTTCATCTTCAACGTACTCGATGTTCTGCTTGTAAAGGTCATCTTTGTCGTTGTAGGTGATGAGAGCTACAGTTGCGCGGTCTTTGCGGGAAGAGCCTTTGTAAGATACTTTGCCAATGATGTTCGCAGCACTGAACTGCATGACCGGGCTACTTGGGCTATCCTGCATGATGTTAACCATGCCACCAGCCCAGAAAATCATCCCCCGGAAAGTTGATACAATATCCTGAAGAACCTTGTACGCCTCACCGCGTGAGTTAATTACGGTGTTAATTGCGAAGCGCTTCTCCTTGCCCCCGAATCCATCATTGATCAGCTCATCGCAATAGCGCCCAATCTGGTAAAGCTGGCCGATGTTGATCATTGATTCAGTGACGTACTCTCCCAAGCCATAGCGCTTACTGGTGAGCAGGTCGTACAAAATCCAGGCAGGGTTTTCAGATACCATTAAACGGAAGGTTCCATCCCAATCTCCCGAATACGTACCAAGCACCGGGTCATAGTTGGACGGAACGCGGATTTCCATACCCGAGACCAAGTAGGAACGCGCCGGCACAGAACTACCAAATTGCTGCGAGTCGATTTTAAGACCAACAAGCGCACTGTTTGGGTAGTTAAGTTTTGTGCTGACGATTTCACCGTACTGACTGAGCCAGGTCTGATCTTGGATATAGTCAGTGGTGCTATCAGCGGTCACGCGGCTTACGCGAATGCGATAGTTTGAGCCTGGCTTGGGCAGGTCAAAAAGATATTCACGATAGTGTTTGCCGCTGGACTTTTTGCTCAGCGTAACGACATGTGATGCATATCCTTGCGGTTTAATTGGCTTAAACGATGTAGTGCCGTATGCGATCTCAAACTGGAATTGAACGGTCGTACCGTGGGTGTCACCCGACTTCCGATCCGTTTTGGTCAGTTTCGGGAACATCATAATGACACGTACCTGGTCAGAATCATCGTTGTCGATCTGAATGGTACGAGGGGTAGACAGCTTGATTTGGACGCCAACATCATGCGGGGTTTCAACCGCATCAAAGCCCTCGATCACTGCCTGATTCTGGGTTCCATCACGAAACCACCAGGTAACCCCATTAAAGTTACTGGTGCCGTCCGGGTTTAGAATTGGGACATTGTCGAGGAAAATTGACTGGCCGCCATTGATCAATCCACCAATTTTTCCCTCACCAAGAAGGTCAAGGATTGAGGCGAGTGATCGCGACTGAACATTGTCTTTGTCTTCTACAGGTGTGCGAGCGGAACCGCCGCCCTTGCTGCCACCGCCAGAACCGGCGAGCAGGCGTTTTTCTTTAACAGTTGCCACCGAAAATCTCCCTTTTTGGTGCAATTTATGTGTGATCGCTGGCATCCTGCCGGCGATTGGCTGGGCATCAACATCCTGTCAATGCCCAACTGTTTTACTTAATCTACCTTAGCCACCACCGCAAACGTCTAAGCTTGGCATAGTGTTTTGCACTAAAGCATCTGCTCAACAGACATCTTGACACTGACAATCTGGGAGCCGACTAAAATCTCTTTACCGTAAATCAGCTGTACGGGGTTGCCTTGAGATACTGTATTTTGCGGCCCATCAAAGTAGTACGAGTCTTTATTGTCAACGGTCGTCATTTTATTTGATGGCTGCTTGGACAAGAGCGCTGCAACACCACCGAAGGCCATAGCAAAACCAGCAGAAAACATTGCCAATGAAGCACCACCGGTTACTGACGATGCAAACACTGCCACAACCATCAAAATAACACCAACAACAACCTGAACCGCACCGACAACCTTTGATCCAGAGCCACGATAAATTGGTGTGATTCTGATCGATTTCATGCTTCCGTTATTTTCCATTTGGAACTCGGCTTCACTCATATCGTAGACTGCACCATCATGACGCTCGACTGAAATATGATACTTCTGATATTTCTTAGCGTTCATCTTCATCCAGGTTACGAGACCAGGGCGATTACAGTCAATAATACTTACTGCGCGCCGGACAGTATTTGCAGCAACGCGATGAACCTTGCCAAAGTTTTTACCTAAAACTCCACCTAATTCGACAGTGACAAGTTCAGGCTTATCCATAGCCATTTCACTCATTGTCTTCCCTCACATTAAATCCTTGTGTCTCAAATGGTGCGTAGTGTGCTTTTCGTACATCCCGCCATAAATTGCTTTACAGCTCAATCTATCCATTTGATGATGCAATATCATACCATCGCCAATGTAAACTGCACAGTGATCAGGAACTTGCGATGCTAACTGCATGAAGAAAATGTCGCCATTTTGACGTGGGGTTCCCGGTGGCAATCTTACAAGATCCTGCGATTGGAAGTTGTCGTTTAAAATATCAACCCCCTTTTCCCACCACGATGGGATATGCAACTCAGGGCAGACGCCAATAGCCACATTTTTCTCACGCTTTAAATAATCTCGGCACAGCAACCAGCAATCAAATACCCCAAATGCGTAAGGCCTTCCCTCATAAGGCATTTCAAATCCAGATGGCTTGATCACATTTACATCACTAAAACGATACTCTGCATCAATTTCAGGATTGTAGTTTTTGCTGATGTTGACAATAAACCACGGCAACTCTGATGCTTCACAACCAGACATATCTGCCTCAGATGCCTGATTATCCTCGTCAGTATGCGAATGCCAAACACCCACTACCTCGCCAGCTCTCTCAGCTGCAATTTGGTCTTCGGCGTGCATGACAAAATAGTTTTCAGGATCATCAGCGACGTTTCGGCATAGAATTAACTCATATTTGTTCGCTCTTGTATTAACAAGCAGGCCGCAAGCCTCATTCGGATATTCCTGCAAAGCTGCAAGGCGCATAGCGCCAAGCAACTTTTCATTCATCATTTCATTCTTCATCATGCGCGGTTTGCTCCGGGGAACCCGCCAAACGCAATGATGCCGTTGGCAAAGTAATTAATCCGAGCACGGCACGATGACAATCGCTTGGTGCAATAGTCGGCGCTGGCCAGTTTGGTTGGCGCATCATTTTTGTCAAAGTAGGGACCGGTATAACCGCACTCAGCGCTTCGATACCGCCACTGGCATGAGTTTTTGACGATCTGGCGGTTAGGCAGCATAACTCCCATCAAATCGAATGCTGAGGCAAGCTCAAACTCAACAATCTCGCGATCCTCAAAAGTCTTCTGGTCGATGTACCACATTTCATCGGCAAAATGCTGGTTAGGGTCAGCTGTAGGGTTGCCCTCAGTAAAATTGACAGCATCCAAAAATCGAGCGAGCGTGACCCGACGAATCAGCTTACAGCCGATCAAATCCTCATTCGACTGCACTTCAGCCGAAATAATGCCATCGAGGTTACTCACCTGCAGTTTTGGCCGTGGCAACTTGCCCTGGCCATTTTTATCGAAGCCCGATGCCGCAATTGGCCATGGGTTATAGGTTACCCCCTGCCAAATGATTGGCTCAGAGAGTTCGTTGGTGCCTGCGTGAAAGTACAGCTTCCCACCGCTGGTGGTTACTGACATATCCAACTCAAACACTTCAATCAGCGCACTCGGTTGCAGTGACTGAATGCTCGATGCAATAGTTTCCATTTTTACCTTCATCCTTGAAGTTTTGCCCCCATCCTTGGGGGCTTTAATTACTCAAATACCTGGCGGAAAGTTGTGGTCAAGGTCGCGTACCCTCGTGAGTTTTTGACCTTATGGCTATCGCTCACCACGACAACCTTTTGCCCGTTTGGTGAAGTCCAGTTAAATGACTCCACCCCGCCGCGCGCATACAGGAAGTCGTCGATCTCCTGCATCTCAGCTCGTGTTCCCTGGAATTGCAGATCCCAGCTGGACTTGCGCCAGTTCAAACCACTGGTTACACGTTGTTCATACCCTTCGTTGAAGGCGAGCCGGGTTACTTCCGGCTTCATCTCCTTCTCGGAATCAAACAACGGGAACCAGGTAAATGTCGTCCGTGACATTACCCACTCCTTATTTGCTTGTACTGCTTAACATTCCGCCCGGTCTGCTTTCGTCGGTCAGCGTGTCAAGCACGACCGCCTTCACTTTGCGGGCCATATCGTTCCACTGAGAGCCGTTGTCCGATTCCTCAGATGACTTGCTGCTGCCATCACCGTAGTTCTGAACAGTGATGGAAATTGCCACACTGTCGCCGCCAGACCCTTCGCCACCACCAGTAAACGTCACCGGAATTGAACGGCCGTCTGGAAGTGGCACATACGCTTCTTTGTGACTGCCCTCGCCAAACAACGCCAGCTGCGGGGATGATGCAATACCGCCTTTGGCATACTTTTTGAGAGGAACCACACCGTCTGGACCGAATACCCCACCCTTTGCGTGTGCCGTCACCTGGAACTGGTTGGCGTTTGGCTTGACCTGGAATCCCTTGGTTCCATCCTGCACCGTGCTGGCCGAATTTCCTGTCCAACCGGCAGAGGACATCGCGCCATACGCAGATGATGCAAGCCCCATGATGCTCGCGGCCGCACCCACATACCCCATCCACTTATTGCCTGTAGCAGCGCCTAGCGCTGAAATCGTCGCCCCGATCGCAGTTACAGCCGTGCTAGCTGACAAAGTGAATCCGCGCGTTGCAGAAGTCGCCTCTTGGGTAGAGACTGCATTCTGCGTCACCGCCGAAGTCGAGTTTTTGGTGCTGCCGGTCAGTTCGTTGAAGCCATCTTTCAGGCTTTTCAAACCTGATGACGCCAGATCCGATACTGATGTGGTCAGTGACTTGAAGGAGTTCTTCAGCCCCTCAAACATGCTGCCAGAATCATTACCGGCGCTGGTTGGTGAAGACATTGCCTCAACTGGCGAACCTGACTGCTGGGTTTTAGTGAAGCTCCCGATGACCGCATCTTTGGCTCCCGACAGCTTATCGCCCCAACTGGCACCTGAGTTTGTACCCATGCCCAGCGACTGCATAAGCGGCTCAACAACCAGAGCCTTGGTGCTAACCTTCAACATCTCGTCAAAGATGTAATCGCCAAAATCAGCGATGCTGAACTTGCCGGTTTTGACGAACTCGGTCAGCTTATCGGTCAGGTTTTCGAAGCAACTCGTCCACACAGATTCCATTTGCGAGGCTACATCGCTGTATTCCTGCGCCAACTTCTGCTGGGACGTACCAACTTCGGTAATAAACGCTTTATTTCGGCCAGCCAACATTTGTGAGATTGCACGGTCGTACACCTCTTTCATGCCCTGGTCTTGTGCGTTCTTCGACTGACTCTGGAGGTAAGCAAGGCTTTCGTTAAACTTCTTATTCCACTCGGCCGCGGCAGATTGATAATCCGGGGTGTAGCCTGAGCTGATCACCTTATTGGCCATCGGCGCGAACTTGGTAATGCTCTGCTCGGCAGCGTCTTGATTCAGCCGCTTGGAGTAGGCGTCCTTGTTCTGGTTGATGAACGCCAGCATAGTTTTGGCGTTGTCGATCATCCCCTTGGAAAGCGTATCGCTTGGCACTGCGTTAGCCATCTCAGTCAGGTGCTTGGTGACTTCCTGAATGTTCTGGTCGAACTCAACGCTCGCTTTCGATGACAGCCCCAGCTGACCGGCCATCTGCTCCGCTTTTCCGATCCACGTCTCATTGGCCTTAATTGCCTTTTGACGCGCACTCTCCTCACGCTTAGCAGCTGCCTCAGCCGATTTCCCCGCTCGCTCAGCTGCGCGCTGCGCTTTTTGCTCATCCTTCAGCTTTGCTGCGGTCAGGATGGAAGAGATCTTCTCGCGCTGATCTGCGGTCAGCTGCTCCATCTTGATGGTTTCGCCGTAGATGGAACGCAGCTTAGTGTTGGCCTTCAGCTGGGCATCACCCATCACAGCATCACCGGCAATATCACGCATGATTGTGCCGTCTGGATTCATTCGAGTTTGTTTGCCAGTACCGAGCTGGGAATTAACAAACAGTGAGTTCAGACGATCATCTTGCTTTTTGGTACCGCCAACCCCGGTGTAATAAGAGCCATCCAGCATCTGCAAACCCTTGCCAGATTGCTCACGGATGTTCTTAATTTGCCCCTGGAGGCTGCTGAGTGACTCCTGCGCGGTGTTAAATGCCTGAGATTGGCCATTTAATTGACCTTGCAGACGCGAGCGATCGCTGTCATTCAGATTCGGGTTTTCCAGCAGTTTCGTAATTCGAACAACCTCTTGCCCAAGGCTATCGACGATCTTTTGGGTTTTGTCTGCCCCTTCAAGGAATGGCTTAAGATGAGCATCGCGATCGGCAGCGTTGATTGATTCCAGCTGCGCGCTTTTCTCAGAAGGAGACATTTTCTGGTCTTGCGAAAGCACCGTGCGCTTATTACGCGCATCCTTGAGAGTGGTTGTGCTGTACTGCGCCATCCCCGCTTTGATGCCGTTGTCTACGTCTTCCAGACGTTTGGTGACAATGTCGCGCGCCAGGTTCTCGTATTGGGCTTTATCCCCCATACCAACGGTCTCTTTAAGCTGAGCCAACTCCTTCTGGTTTGCTTCTAACCGCGACTGAAGTGCCTTCTGATCTACGCCAATTGCTGAGGATGACAGGCCGCCACTCTTCATCGCTTCAAGAGTCTGCTGATCGCCGCTGTTCTGGCTCTCCAGTTGCTTGATACGAGCGGTCATCTGAGATCGCTGGGCGGCTGTCATCGCTTCAGGGATCTTACGAATCTCCGCCACTGTTTCGGCAGTTTTGTCACGCAGCGACGTCATAACGGCGATTAAGCCACCGACCGCTACAGCGATCGCTGTAATGGCTGCGCCCACAGGGTTAGCCACAATCACTGCCTGGAATGCCAGCCATGCAGTGCGAACCATCTTAATGGCCTCACCTACATAGATGATCATCGCCGCGGTACCGCCGAAATCACGGAATGTTTTAACCACACCGGCAATTACACTGATTGTTTTCGCGCCAGCGCCATTTACGACCTCAAAGGCTTTTTTGAGGCTACCACCCATTTGCGTCCCTGCGGTGGCCAGCCCCGTCACAGTACCTTTCAGCACCTTAAAGCCGATCAACGCCATAGCAGCCTGGCCGAGAGTGAGAAGCAGCTCTTTGTTGCGCTCCGCCCACTTCGCCATGTCCATCAACGCATTTACCGCAGTGGACAACCCCTCGCCCAGATCCTGCGCAAACACCTTACCGTCAGTGCTGTTCATGTAATTGGACAGCTCTTTGAAGGCTTTAGTGATGGATTCGAGGTAGCCGGCACGACCAATACGATCAGCAAACAGAGTGAATGAGGTCTGGAGTTGCGCCAGCGCCCCACTGTATGCCTGCATCAGATTTTCGGCTGCACCACGGCTTTGAGCATCAAGCCCCTGGAATAACAGCTCTAAACCCTGCTTCGCTGAGACAGTACCGGTAGAAATCGCCTTGGTCAGTTGCCCCATGGTAACGCCAGCGGAATCTGCCATTGCCTGCATCGCGGTAGGAACGGCTTCACCTAATTGCTGACGCAGCTCTTCCATCGAAATGACGCCCTTACCGGACATCTGCTGGATTGCCACAGCTGCTCGCTTCAACAGCTCACTATCGCCACCAAAACGTGCCACAGAGTCAACCAGCGACTTTAGAGAGCCATTGGCGGGATCGATGCCAGCTGATTTGAATTTAACGAATGCGTCTGTCAGAGCTTCCATTGCGAACGGGGCTGTTTTAGCCATGTTCACGATGTAATTCATGTCATTAGTCGCAGCCAGCTTCGGGTTGGCAGCTTCTTTGTTCATGCCTTCAAGCAAGATGCGCATCTTCTGCATCTGGGCTGCTGCTTCGACGATCGGCACCTGCCAACCAAACAACATCTGCTGAACGGTATAAGCTGCATCACCGATTTCACCGAGCATGAAGATATTGCCTTTCATGCCGTCCATCAGCCCGCCGCTTGAGTGACGACCACCACGACCGGAACCGCCACCGGAACCGCTCGAACTTCCACCGGAACCACCACGACCAGGGCCACGCACATCCGCTCGCAGATTGCCCAATTCTCTTTGGCGGTTAATCAGCGCATCCATCTCCGCCACGACCTTTTTCATCTGGGCAGCGGCTTTGGTGGACGATGCAGCCCAATTCTCCATTCGCTTGCTGGAGGTGGACAAACGAGTGTTCATACCGGAGGTGGCTGTATTAGCCTCTTTGACCTCATGGCCAAAGGATGAGGCTGCACGTCCAGCGTGATTAGCCCAATCAGAGAAGTCGCTCAGCTCTGACTGAACAGCCTGCAAGGAATGATGAAACCCCTTCGTGGCTTTGTCGGCGGCGTCAATACGTGTGGTGTAGGTTTTGAGGTTGGCATTAAACGTCACCAGCTCTTGTCTGGTGTCGCGCATTGCCTTAGAGACAAGCTCGAAACCGGCGCCTAAGTCCTGAAGACCATTGGCGACCGATTCCAGCTTTTTGTCGAGCGTACCCAGAATCCCGGCAACGGAACCCAGAGAACGCTCAAGTGTTGCGATTTTTTGCGCTGGCTTTGTGGCCTTCTCGCCAAAACTGACCAGCAGTTTTCCCGCCCGGTCGATTGCCGCGGTGAACTTTTTATCGTCCAGCGACAGAATAAACTCTACGTTGTCAGACATTCCCTTGTCATCCTGCGCCAAATATTTTCATCAGTTGCTCTTTGGCGTCGGGGTCTGCTTTCGCATAACTTGGATCGTAGACTTTATCGGTAACGACTGGTCTTCCAATACGGTGTTGCAAACCCTCCATAAACGCCTTGCCGCTATCCGCATCTGCCTGGGCGACCCTTGCCACCTGGAATCTACGGACATCCTCTTCAGCCCGGAGACGATCAATGTTTCGGCTTAACATCCAAAACATGGCCAGCGGTAGCTGGAGTAGCTCTATCGGCGAGACGGCATAGTGAGCAACAACACGACTGAAATAGAATCCGAGATCGATGGAAACCGTCACCATCTGCCCGGACTCATCGCGGGTGATTACTTTGCTTCTTCACCAGCAGCTTTTTCGTTTTCTTCTTCAACCACTTCCATTGCGAAGGTGAAGACTTGCTGCAGCTGAGGCAAAGTCAGCTTTTGGAGCGCTTCAGACGTGACGGTCGGCAGTAATTTCTGCACCAAATCTGCATATGCGGTTACCTGATCTGCCATAGACAGAGCCGCCAGGTCTTTGCCTTCCATCTGCTTGATGGCAACAAACAAGCCAACGGTCATTTCAACGATCGGGTACTTTTTGCCGCCGAACTTGACTGTTTTTTGTGGAGGCGAAATGGCATCCAGGTCGAGTAATTTGGTCATTTTCAATTCCGTTTAAATAAGAGGCTCGTCCTGAGCCTCTTTAGGGTTACGCTACGGTGATGGCTGCTGTTGCAGTCTTCGCGCCGTCAGTGGTGGTGAAGGTGATCTGGGCATTACCCGCAGCTTTACCTGTTACCTTGCCGGTGCTATCAACAGTGACTACAGCAGTGTTGCTCGATACCCACGTACCGGTTTTATCGGTGGCGTTGGTAGGGGCGAATACTGCGGCCAGCTGGGTAGTACCGCCCACAGCGATGTTCGCGGTGGTTGGGTTAACAGCTACGCCGGTAACTGCGACAGACGCATCACCGGCATCAGGCTTTGGGTTGGTCATGGTTCCCAGAATGCCGTCGTCGTCCGGGTATGCGTTGAAATCAACGGAGAACACGCGAACGTCATCGGATTTGTAGGCCATGGTGAAGTTACCCGCCGTTGCCGCCTTCGGCAGAGTCAGCACGAAATCGGTGCCATCCTGCGGAGTCAGGATCAACTCCTGAGCAACGTCAACGAGGTTGACGCCCTGAGCGGAGCTGATAGACAGGGTGTTTTTGTCGGCAGACATGGTTGAGCCAGGCATCAGGTTAACCAGGTTCGCCAGAACACTTTCGGCCAGCGGAGCGGTAACTTTTACGTTACGACCCTGCACCAGTTCAGAAATGGTGGTCTGACCCAGCTGGTCAACGGTGACTTTTAGGGTTTCGGTAGAAACCTCGACTTCAACGCCGCCTTTGGTGTAGCCAAGATCCTGGCCACCGAAAGACACTTTGCAAGCGCCTAATTTGATATTTTTAACATGGGTGTTAGCCATTGTTTACAAACTCCTTTTTGCATTGGTTGCCGCATTCCTTGCGGCAAAAGTAAGTATATAGCTATTTTTTACTTTAAAAAAGTAACCATATGACTATTTTAATGATGATTACACCGGATATGCTGCAAATTCGACGGGAATACCAGCTTCGAACAGTGATCCATCATCCTGCGGGTAGATAATCGGTAGAGACAGAGGCTTAACATATTTAAACCGGATGCCCTGAACTTCTGTATCAAGAAGCGGCAGAACAGCCATGATTTTGTTAGCTCTGGCCGACACCGCAGACAATGTCGGCTCTCTGATGATTACAGTGAAAACATCCTGATAAAAGCCTTCAAGCTCGCGGTCAATAGCAATACCAGTATTGGGATTCACCAGTAAAATTCCGCTTTTGACTGAAGCTGGCATGTGATGTGCGAAAGTGTCCTTACCAATCACGCCTAGCTTCTTGTCCTGAAGAAATTTGGCAAACGCTTCAATAAACATGTCACCCCCTTGTGAACCCAGCTTTTCTCGCTGCTTCCGTTACAGCTTCCCTGAACCGCTTTTCACCCATTTCAATCGCACGTTCCATGTAGAGACGCCCTACCCTCGCTCGCATTCCCTCGATCGGCGGGTTGGTGACGCTCTTCATTCTCGACAATCGGCCAAGCCGGTAGTGATCGTTGTGCATGTAATCCGCATATTGCCCAACCGTCACGCCCGGGTGTCCCTCGCGCGATGTTGCACCGGAGACATAAAGCTCAACCTTCACCTCAGAGAAGTTATTGATGACGCGCGCGTAGATCGCCTTTTCCAATGATCCGGTTTCAATCGGCACCATCGCTCTGGCTAATCGCTCCATCACTTTCGCCACCTTCTCCATATCGCGAAGCAGATAGCGCTTAAACGCTTTTTGACGCTGATCGAGAGAATTGGCCTGGCGTCGTAACTTAGATGCGTCGTAACTCAGACCCATACGTTAGCCCCGACTTCCAAATGACCAGGGCGCCCACGAAGCCCCCAACGACGCTCTACGCTCGCCACCAGCAACTTAGTGCCAGACATCACCAATACGTCATCCAGCTTCACATCAGCAGCCAGGGGCACAATTAGCACAGCATTGAATGTCTCAACGTCAGCTTTGCCACGACTGCCAGAGCTATCAGCTCGTACCGACGATTTAACGACGCCTTCTGTAAAATTCACTACGCCTACTTTGGTGCTTCTCACAAACTGGTATTTCGACTCGCCATAGATGTTCATCCCACCTTTTCGATAAACAGCGAGTTCTGTTTGCCAGGCTACGTGCATATTCACCTCCATGTGAATAAACAACGCCAGCACCATCCAACTGGTGCGGGTGCATCGATGATGACTTAAACCCTGCTCCCATGCTGGTGGTCGCTGGCGCGAAATTTGACTACCGACGAACGATAAACCGGTTATTGGTATACTTAGCCAGCAAACGCCAGGTGGTTCTGGCCACCGTCTTAGGTGCGCTTTTGCCGGTTCGGTACATATTGGTCGTCTCGCCAATCGACTCCGAGAGAATCCCATCTTCGCGCGCGGCAGCTACATCGTTGCCGTTGGCAATTTCACACGCTTCGTTGATCACAGCCAACATCACAGCGCGCTTGAAGACATCCGGGAAAGCGGCAAAATCCTCATCGCTCAGCTCATCCCAATCCACCATATCGACGCGGTACTGTCCTGCTGCGCCAAACGGCATTGTGGTGACGTTCAACATGTTTTGCGGTCGGTCGTAATCGTCATAATCGATACCGAAGATTCGACGAATTGAGAAAGGCATTGTCTTGATGCGATTCGTGGCCTCAATAAGACGCTTGCGCATCAGGCTGTCACCATCGGCAAGTAACGCATCCCCATTCAGCATGTCGATTGCCTGCATCTGGGCGTCAGCGATTGTGGCAAACGAATGCCGTGGAACCGCCAGCTCAAAGTCTGCCATCAGAACATACAGCTGCTCACTGAGGTGATTGATAGTGCCGTCATTGATCGTCAAGACCAAACGACGCAAATCCCGTTCACGATCTACAAGCTGGTTGTACTCAGCTGGCACGACAACAGTGACGGACATCTGGCCAGCCTCAAACTCCACTGGTACATCTTCCGCCACAATGTTCGCCCGGCCGTCCTTCAGGGTGTACGTTGCGGATGCCGCATCGAGCACATTGAGAGTGAATGACAGCGAAACAGCTTCGCTGCTTTTAAACGTGCCGAGCTGAGCCATCATTCACCGCCCTGGGCTTTCATAATGCCTTCGATCATCTCAACGATGCCCTTGCCCTTTACACCCAGCTCATTTCCGATCTGGCGTAAACCGGCAATTCCTTCGTTGTCGGCTACCGCTTCCAGCTCTTCACGAGAGAACTTAGGCTGAGTGCTTACATGGGCTTGCGTGGTCACTCGCTCCATACGCTCATTAACTGGCGCTGCGGTCTCTTTTACGCTGTCAGCGGATAACCCATGGCGCTCGCTATAAATCCCAGAAGGAGACACATTGGTTCCCTCAATGGTTTCTGCGCGCATCGATGAGCAAATGCGCTGCTGATCCACGAATGGCAGTTCTGATACAGAGATGCCATCTTCAAACTGGATGCCACACAACATGCCTGTATAACCCTTAAAGCATGATTCGAGCAGTCGTACTTTTGCAGATTTCATATTCATCCTTGAGTGGCCGGCAAGCGGCCACGTTTGTTAAGCCGCGGTTACTGCAACCTGGCAGGTGGAAGACGGGCCATCGTTTGAGGTGAAAGTAACTACGGCATTACCTACACCTGCAGCCGTGATCTTGCCTTTTTGATCAACCGTTAAGATCGCTGCGTTGTTAGTGCTCCAAACGCCTGACTTGTCAGTGACGTTATCTGGCGCAGTGTTGTAGGTCAAAGTTCGAGACTCACCCACTTTCAGACCGGTAGAAGCCGGGTTCATGTAGATGGCGTTGATCGCCACTTTTTGCTGACCGGAACCACCGGAACTGGCGGTGTTGCCTGAACCAGACTGCTGACCAGCGTCAATCACTTCTCCGCGAAGAGCTGCCAGCATTCGTGCCTGGCGGCGCTCACCAACCGGATTCGCGCTCACACTATTAACGAAAGGCACACCGAACATGTGACCCGTGTAATCCGAGAGCACTTCTTCGGTAATACGTACTTTTTTGTCTGCCATGTTTACTCCATAAAAAAAGGGTGGGCGACTTGCCCACCCTTGCTAGTGATCGTTGATAGGTAGTTAACTACCTATAGTTAAGATTAAATCTTAACGCCTTTCAGCGCTGCGATCGCTTTATCGTGCTTGTTCGCCAGAGAGCAGTACCACTTAACGCGAGTACGCAGGGCGTCTTTGTTCTGAACGGTGCCGATGGACTCAACCACGATACCGGCATTATCACCACCGTACAGACCGGTCAGACCGTTCTCTTCGGACAGGTGCAGGCCGTAGATGTCGGCAGCGCCGTCAACAACAGGGATGAAGTCGTTCACGATGAACGGAATGCCGTTGTGGGTCAGCATCGGACGACCAAAGTTCTCGATCATCACTTCAGACGGGCCGACGTTTACGGTACGCAGCAACGCACGGTAGGCGCGCATATGCTCAGATCGAACCATCAGGCAATCAGCGCCCAGATCTTTCACGGCATCAACCAGCTCATCGAGCATGGAGAAGGTCATGGAAGCGTTGGCAACAATGCCCTGATCAGCAGCCATCAGTTTGGCAATGCCGTCAAAGGATTTGGCGTCTTTGGTGGAGTCACCCTGGATCAGGTTGCGGCGGAATGCGCGCGCCAGACCTTTCACTTTGGAACGAACCTGGATAGCCAGCTGGCTATTGGTGTCGGCCATGGTGGTTGCCAGGAATTTATCAACGTCAACGTCGCCAGCCAGAATACGCAGCTTAGCCACATGCTCGGTGAACGTTGCAGCGCCTTCTGGAACCACATCGTTCACGTCAATGAAGCTGGCTTCAGACAGTGAATCTTCGCGGTTGTACAGATACGCTTTAGAGTTGATCTTCATGAAAGGCAGAACGGCAAACAGGTCATCGCGATCGATGATAGTTTCGATTACGCCCTGTTCCAGTTCGTTGTTAGACAGCTTTTCAGCTTCGTCTCGCAGTAATGGCATCTTTTCAATTCCTTTTGATTAAGATGTTATTTTGTAACGATTTTTCCCAGCCCCGCAGTTAACTTGTCAATCGTTGACTTGTTCACCGGGGTGGTTACTTTGGCGCTTGGCTTACTTTGTGAGCCAGCACCGGGTTTTGCTTCGCTTCGCAGCAGAGCATCGGCTTCAGGATCTGCACGTAAAATACGCTCAATCGCTGATTCGAACGCGAGTGGTTGGCCGTGGCCATCGACCAGCACCGCGCGGTCTTTCTGACCTGCAGGCTTGTCATAACCGACTACGCTGCCGTCTTCGCCTACTTCGAAGTGGTTGCCATAAATCACACGAGCTTTGGCCGGTGTCATCAGAGCCTTATCACGCAAGAAACCGGAACCAGAGAAAGATGCACCTACGGTCATCTCAAGCAGTTGCGCCTTCAGAGTGGCATTTTCAGCTTCGACCTGAGTTCGAGCGTCACGCTCTACCTGCAGATCCGCTTGGTGAGCGGCAACCATTTGCTTTTTGACCGCGTCAAACTCGCCGCGGCGCTCAAGCTCAGTTTGCTCCGCTTCTTGACGGGCACGTTCTGCCGCAGCTTCCGCGTCCACCAATTGACGAGCACGTTC
Source organism: Citrobacter sp. Ca225 (assembly GCF_030337175.1). Classification (NCBI taxonomy): domain Bacteria; kingdom Pseudomonadati; phylum Pseudomonadota; class Gammaproteobacteria; order Enterobacterales; family Enterobacteriaceae; genus Citrobacter; species Citrobacter sp. Ca225. Next base: position 44,241 of record NZ_JAOWCD010000072.1, read on the forward strand.
TGGGTCGATGTCACCATAAGCAGCCAGTTTTTCCTTGCGCTTCATGCTCTCTTTCAAAAGCTCAGCGCCTGACTTCTTAGCGTCACGCAACTTTGCGATCAGCTGTTCTTGCGACAGACCTGCGTATTCGTCTTCAGTTTCCGGCTGACGTGCCTGTTTATGTACGTCATCAGTGCCTGGGTTGTGCTCCTTGCCTTCGCCACCAGGCTGCTCAGCCTGCTGCTCTTTGGAAGGTTCACCGCCACCGCCACCGCCCAGCTCTTCCTTGCCAGCGACGTCCATCAGGCCACGATTGACCATCATCATTTGCCACAGATTCATAAAATTCCTTTTTACGCCTTATCGCTCGGTTGCTTGAGCAGATGAGTTCCCTGATCCTTGGGAAGAAGTATTCTCGGTTTCTTGAGAAGATGTCTTATCATAGGTAGTTGACAACCTATTTTCAATACCCGCAGATGCATTTTTTGGAGGAAATTTCAAGAGATCTGCCTCAAATTCCTTTTTCATTTTCTCCGTGACGTTCGGGAAGATCTTATCGATGAGCATTTCCATCTGATAACGACGAACACTTTCCGGCGCCTGCAACTCTGATAACTGCTGAGCAACAGCAAATTCGTCAGTCAAACCACGGATGTCGAAACTCTCCGGGTAGCTAACCAATGTGTGATCGTCTTCCAGCTCTTCACCCATCCATTTGCCAACCAGGGCAAGCATCTGGCGCTCTGCACGTTCCAGACGTTCAGCTTTCGTCACCAGCAAGCTATTCACGCGCTGGAAGTCGTATGCTTTGGCTGCGCCAGATGAATTATCAATGCCCTTGGCGTTGTCCTGCTTAGTTCGTTCACCGGCAACACCAACAGAGTGATAAATCTCGTTGATGACAGTTTGAACCGTGGTGATGATCATCTGGGCTTGCTTCGGGTCTGGCGACATGTAGAACGGCTGCGAGCCACCTTCACCATCAAAGGTAAACACTCGTTTAGTTCCCATTTCCAATACCTTGCCGTGGTTCTCATCGCCAGGCAGCATTGCCTGAACTGGAATCGCCAGCTGGGAGAAGGTCTGATCCTGAATGATTGCATCAAGGTTCGACAGGTAGTTGGCCACCGCACGGTCAAGGTAAGCGATGTCATCAATTAGCGATGGGCTGAAGTATGGCGATTCGCTTTGACCAATACAGTCAACGGGGAACACCGGCACAACACCCAGGTTATGCTCACCACTATCTTCGAGGTAAACCTTAGCATTACCTTTCTGACCACCCTTCTTCACCTCTTCGCGGAACAGATACCATTCGTTTTGAGTCCACAAGCGATAACGCTGGAACTCCTGTCCGGTAGAAGCAAACGGGTCGGCATCATCACGGGCGACTTCCACCACCAGCGCCCACAGTAAATTGCCGTCGTCATCCCATGCCAGATCCAGCATCTGCTGCGGTGAAATCCAGTAAGCGTAGGCGCGGCCATCTTGCTTCTTCTGGTCTTCAACCGACTCAGCGCCAGCTTCCATTGTGCTATCCACCACAACCCAAATTCGCCCATAGATGGAGGATTGCAGATCGATGGCGGCCATGAACTCGTTAACGGAAACGTTTTGACGAGTCGCGCGGCGCCAGAAATCCCGGATGAACTCTGGTGCATCTTCCTCAGTGCGGTGAATATCTTCGCGGAAAATGTATTTGTTGATCAGGTTTACAACTTCACGCGTGTGGTTGAAGCGGTATGCTCGCTCTACACGTTCTTTGTATTCCTGATCACCTTCTTTGAAATAGCGGAAAACGTTGTCATCGAACCATGCCCGGCCACCCGCGTAGGTGGCCGAAATAAAGTCCCAATGCTCCTTTTTCTTTTCGTACTCAGGATGCCGGCGTTTAACCAGATCCTTGATTACTTTGTCAGTCAATTCCATTTGACCAAACCCCAATTTAATATAAACACCGCTTTAAGATAGGTAGCTGACCACCTATCGAGAGCCACCAAGAATAACACGACTTTTAACCGGAAATCTTCTATGAATTGGATAGCCGAGGGCGTCAGCGCTATGCTCTACACCACCTGACTTGTCCATATCACGCGAACCCGGTTTGTAGATCACCTTTTCCAGCGATTCAATCAGTCCCTTACACTTCGGGCTGATATAAATTCTCACATCTCCAGACGCGGTCATCAGCATACGGTTTACTGCATTCACACGGTCAGCGATCGGCGGGTGCTTCTTCGGGTGATCGATGCGCAGAAAACCCTTCTCCTTAAAGATGTCCACATCCGATTCACCGCGCGCATGTTGTCGGTATGCGCCTGCAGGGTCTGGGAAGATTGTTACCTGAGACTTCGAGCGCCAGTACCGGCGTTCCAGCTCATCACATACCTCTGCGGTGTTTGAAGAATACAGCACCAGCTCATCCACCGCCCAAACTTCACCATTCGGCTGCGGCTGCAGGATGACCGAGGACATTGGATCGATGTTAAAGTCCTGACCAACCCAGATTGGCAGCTTCGGATTGAAGGCCACATCCTTAACATGCGTTTTGCGGTCGAACGGGTAATACACGCGACCTGACATGTTCTCAAACGACGCAAGGTATTCCTGAGCGAATGATTTAGGGTCCATATCATTCCGCGCGGCTTCGATCTCCGCCTCTGGAACAAAGGGTGAATCGGCTGTCACAAACTGCCAGCTCTTCCACTGTCCCTTCTTCTGCAAATCTTCGTTTTGCCCGATCGTCCAAAGTTTATGGAACTCAGAGAAGCCTTTCGGTGTGCCGATAATTAGCGCACCACCGCGGGTAGAAGACAGCGTTGGACGCAATACCTTGTACCAGGTGTCAGGCTTCATATCCTGGAACTCGTCAAGCACGACAAAGTTCAACGCAACACCACGCAATGTATCTGGCTTATCCGCACCTTTTAGTGCAATTTCCGAACCGTTCTTGAGAACGATCGTCATTGTGGTGTCGTTCTTTTTAGCCACCCATTTGCGCGGGATTGTCTCCTGAAGGTCATCCCACAAAATCTGCCTGGCCATCTGATACGTTGGCGCTACGTACCAAACACGCTGTTTGCGGCCAGAAGCGGCCGCACGAATAATTTTAGAAATTGACAGTCGAGACTTACCCCAGCGTCGGCCAGCACACACCACTTTGAAACGATGGGGTGATTGGAACACTGACATCTGCCCAGAATGCAGCTGAATCAAGCTCAGCGATGACGGGATGGCCATGGTTATGCTTCCCCACTATCATCGTCAGCTTCACTCTCCAAAACGCTCTCAGCGTCTTTTGCTGCTTCCTCTTCAAGTGCCTCAAGCTCATCATCGTCAATCAGATCTGGTTCTTCTGATTTACGCAGCTCTGCCACCTGATTTGGTGTCAATTCGCCGAACACCAGGTTCGGGATTTCGTCGGCCAAACCTTCGTCTTTATCCATGCCCAGGGCTTTGGATGACACATCAAAGCACTTAGCCAGAATATTGCTGGCGCGCTGAATTGACTTTAGATCGCCCTCGATTACAGCAAGCGATGTGCCTTTGGACTTTGCCTCGGCAACCTGACCCATCGCCATTCTGCCAAGAGTGAATGCCCAGCTGTCATACTTGTTACGACGATCATCAATTTTGTCGGCGCGCTCTTTAGCGCGGATCTCTGCGTCTGACTTCAGGGATTCACGCACCATCTTGCCAACTGAGTCGGCTCCTTTGGCCAAACCCTTCTTTTTGAAATAACGAGAGAAGGTCTCGCGGCGCAGCCCATACTCGTCTTCCAATCTTGAAAGCGTGTACTCGCCGGACGCCCATTTCGCCTCGATCTCCGCCCACATAGCTGGCGTGACCTTGACCTTTACCTCTTCAGCTTCGGTCGTCATAGTTCCCTCTAAACCACCACGGCGCTTCCTTGCGCCGAGTAAAATCATTTCTGGAGTTGCTAAACAAATTGGTTTCTACAGTTAGAAAACAACTTAATTGGGGAGTGGTTAAAAGCCTGCTTCTGTATATTTAAATAACCAGCCATTAATTATTTATGGGAAGCAGGTCTTTCTCATGCCACCATCAGCTTTACGCTTGCTCTACCCATAACGGTCAGACCGAGTGTGCGTCGCTGGTAGCCATCATCTCCACGCGCACGAAACTCACCTTTCTCGACAAGTCCCTTTTTAATCAGCGCTCGAAGAGAGAACTGCATACTCTGCTTTATGGTTTTGTATGGAAGAACCTCCAGCAGCTCATCGAGGTCAAGTAAATGGCCGCGATCGTGGCCAAGGTAAATGGTGCGCAGAATATCTTTCTGCTTATCTGTCAAAATCATTTGCTCGCTTCCTTACGAGATACGCGCCAGATCCAGCGGCGCATTTAATGGTTGGTTGTCGAATGCCAGTAGTGGCAACACGTCAGGCAAATCCCTGCCAAAATCCGGGTTGCGGTAAACACCATAGAGCGGCGAAGTAAAGCTAAGGTTGTGAATGTCCTTCAGCAATTTCACGATACTGGCTTCATCCACCAGAGAATCGGCGATGTCTTGAACGGTTGTGCCTCGGTTGCGCCCAGCTTTCGCCAACGATGAGTTCTTGTGGTAGTCGGCAACGAGATCCACCAGCGCGCGGCGGCGGCGATTCTCGCTCATAGAGAACAGCTCTTTCACAATGCTCTCATTGTCGCCCGGGTCGGCACGGAAATGCCGATGGAATACGCGCAGCGCACTTTCGTAACTCTTCGGACGCTCTGGTCGAATAAACTGATAGCCTGCCTTCATCGCAAACGGGTTGTATTTGCTCATCGAGGACTGGATTTCGATGATCGGCCTGTTGTGCATTCGGCTCACCAGGTTAATCATGCGATATGAAACACCCACGCCACGGTATTGGGTGTCCACCACTGAACGGCTGATCACAGCGAAATTGTTGTTCACGTAACGCCCCCAGAACTGATTGGCCACCGTCGTGTTAGTGGTGGGCTTCAGTTTGGGGAACATGCGGTGACGCGGCGCCAGAAGCAGTTTTGGAAAAGCCACAACAACAACGCCCACCAGCCGACCATCAAGCTCGCAGCGGTAATAGGTTGGTGCGAATGGTTTGCCGTCAGTTTTATAATGCAGCGACTTCAAAGCATTCCAATCATCCACAGTGCCGCGCGTCACAGTCATACGCTCCAGAAAATCCAAATGCTTCGGAAACTCTTCAGGCTTGTAGCGTTTGATGGTTACGTCGTTCATCGCACCACCTTCCGACTGCCATAACCACCGCGACGAATGGTTGAGGGGTGACGCGTCACAATATCCTCGATCGCCGGCAAACCACCCGCCTTCTTGTCGGCCAGGAACTTAACGCGAGCCTTTACGAACTCTTCAACGATGTAGCCCTGAAGATAAGTGAAAGCCTCCTGATCTGAAGGCATCAAATCATGGTGTTGACCAGTGATAAGCGCGATGTGCAAGGCTTCGTGCCAGTAAACCGACTCATTGTAGTTTTCAGGCAGATATACGCAGTGAACATTGGTGTCGTACTGGATATAGCCCAGGTCAGTGACCATGCCACCAACCCCCGCCACATATTCACTCTCATCCAGCCCATAGAGCTGTTTGATCACCTCCACATAGCGTTTCTCACCAAAAACCACGACGCAGCGGTTGTAATATGGGGCGACACGGAAGCCATGGGCACGAAGCCAATCTTGCCATTCAGCCTCGTGTGTCCAGCGGCGGCGCAGCTCAGCCCCTTCATAAATCGGGAAAACCTTTTTAAGCTGCATAATCCACCTTCACACGTTCTTTGTAGTGCTTGGTGATCTGCACATCCGGGCGCAGAGCATTTTTGAGGTCTTCATGCGTGGTTGCCACCATGACAGTTGCCCCGGCTTTGCGCGCTGCGCGCTGGAGATTGGATGCAACCACCTGGGCAGTTACTCGATCCAGAACAGCGCCAAACTCATCAGCAACCCATACCTTTGCGCCGGTTTCGATTAGCTTTGCGATTTTCAGGCGGTAACGCTGGCCGTCTGACATCTCAGAAGGTTTGCGAACAAACAAATAGGCATCGTTAAGCCCAGCCATAGATAACAGCCCCAATGCCTCGCTGGTGGTTTTACCCAGCTGGTCAATGACGTTCTTGCTGTCGTCAAAGGCAAAGTCTTCGATTGAGGCCACATCCTGACCTTCTTCTTTCATCAAACGCTGAAGCTCGCGCAACACCACCGATTTACCAGATCCTGATTGACCGGTGATGTACACGACATCACCAGAGCGGATTTCCAGCTCCAGGTTGTCGTAAAGAGACCATTCTTTTTCATCCAGACCCAGGCCAAACGATTCAGCGATCTCCAGCGTTCGGGTGGTCTTTGTGACACGCGTTTGGAAAGCTACATTGATGAGGTAGTTGCTCATGCCCCTTCCTCATCGACAGCTTCTTCAGAAACACGCTTCGCATAAGCCACAAATGCTTCTGCCCCGCTCTCTCCCGTCACTTCTTCCATGTGGGCAAGTAAATCCCCAACAACCAGCGCAGAGCCAGCGGGAAGCGTTTTAAAGCCCAACACGTCGATCACTCGCAATTCTGACTCCGCCACTTCCCGGGAGATCTCTTCATGCTCTTCATGCTGGCGCACGGATTCATGACCCAAGTCCATCACCAGAGAGTCGGTGGCCATGTCTTCCGTCATGCTACCAACCAAAACGCTCAGCTCACGCTCGTCGAAGCCAATCACCACCTCGTCGCCCAGCACCAGCTCTTCAAGCTCTTTTTGCAGCTTGATGGCATCGTAATCGGTACTGGCCAGACGGTTGTCTTCCAGACGCTTCGCACGAACAGAGACCTCGTCGAGATCGGCTCGGATAATTACCGGCACCAGGTCAAGCCCTGCATAAATTGCAGCTTCTCGGCGGCCGTGGCCGGTGATGATCACCATGTCTTTATCAACGGTGATTGGCTGGTCAAATCCACGCTTGGAAATTGCCGCAGCCAAATCACGAATCTGGGTTTCGTCGTGTTTTTTGGCATTGGCCTCATATGGAACCAGAGTTTTAGGGTCGAGATACACGATCTCAAATGGGGTGCTCATCAGTTACGTTCCTTGTAAAAGTCTGCGAGCCACACCAGGGCTTCTCCAGCGTCTTCCATGTCGCTGCCAGTATTAATGCCCTGCTCGGCAATGATCGATTTAATGGCTGTAGTGACTGAATCAGCAGAGTCGAAGGTGACTTTGAAGCGCATCGTTTGGTGCTCCACACCCAAACGCTCAACCTTCTCGCGTTTATCCTCTTCTGCCGCTTTCTCGTCGCCATCAGTCAGTCGCTCCAGTTCCGCCATATCGAAAGCCGCAGTTCGGGCCAGTGTCGCTGCCATCTCGTCATCAAATGGGGCTATTTCTGAAAGGCTGAAGCCAGTTTCTGACTGGATTTCTTCAATCAGACGCTGCAAAGCGAGTTGATCGTCTTCACCGTAGCGCTCGTTATCAACGAGAGACATTTGCTTTGCCACCACGTCGCTGATCTGACCAACGGTGATAACTGGCACAGTGGTAATGCCCTGCTCAATGGCTGCGCGCCAGCGGTGTTCACCACCGAGGATCTGGAATGAGCCATCTGGCAGCTCGCGAGCCAGGATCGGTTTAAAGAAACCCAGGCGGTCGATTGAGCCTTTCAGCTTTTCAAAATTCTGAAGACCCACGGCGTTTGTATTCCACGGGTTTGGCTGCAGTCGCCCTACTTCCACCTGCAAGATGTTAATTTTTACGTCCATGTTTTTGATATAATCTATTAAGTAACCAACTACTTATTAAATCATAGACTGTTAGCACAATAAAGGCACTAAGGAAAGACACATGAGCGTTAGAATTGTATCAAACGCAGTGAACGCGTTAATTTCAGGGGCGGATGACAACGTAAAAAAGATAGTTCAGGACATGTTGAGCTACGATGTTGATGGCGCCTCATTTTCAGGTAGTGGTGGATGGGATGGTCGCAGCACCATGTTCAACTGGTCAAAATGCTCGTTTCCGGCTGGATTTGCTCGATCTATCGCAGCAAAGCTAAACCGGGCTGGTATTCCTGCAACTCACATTCGGAAACCGATGGTTTCTGCTCTTGGCAAGCCAAATCCCGCGGTTAACCCATTCCCCTACAATCCAGACTACGCATATCAAGATCAGACTGTTGAAACCATGGTAAAAGTGGGCGGGATGATTGCCCAGGTCGCAACCGGTGGCGGAAAATCGAATATAGCCTGCAAGGCAGCTGCACGTATCGGTCGTATGACGCTGTTCATTACGACTCGATCTGTCCTAATGTTCCAAATGGCAGATAACTTTCAAAAATCCATCGACTATCGCGCTGATAATGGCGAGCCGTGGCTTAAGGGGCAGAAGGTTGGTGTGATTGGCTCGGGCGAACTGAAGGTATCACGTCATATCAACGTTGCGACCGTTCAAACACTCTCCAGTTTTATAAATGAGCCTGGTTCTGACCTCTCTCCCGAGAAACGCGCCCAGCACCTCAAGCGAAGAGAGCTTATTAAACAGCTGCTTGCCAGCGTTTCCCTCCTTATTTTGGAAGAAGCGCACGAATCATCCGGCTCCAGCTTTTACGACATCGCCAGACTCTGTCACAACGCTGATTATCGTCTGGCTTTGACCGCTACTCCGTTTATGAAGGATTCCACGGAAGCCAACATGCGATTGATGGCTGTTGCCGGCCGAATTGAGATAAAGGTGACGGAAAAATATTTGATTGATAAAGGTATTTTGGCAAAACCCTACTTCTTATATCATAAAATCGCGTACACTCCAGATGAGGCTAGGATTAAGGCTGAACTTGCATCAAAACACCTGAATTTCCGGGTTGTTATGAGCACGCCATACCAAAAGGCGTACCAACTAGGCATCGTTTATAACCTAAACCGTAATGCAGCGATTGTTCGTGCCGCTGTAATGTATAGGTCACACAAGTTAAACTGTATGACGTTGGTAAAGCACAAAAGGCATGGTCAGATCTTAATGGAGATGATGCAGGCAGAGGGATTGCGGGTTGACTTCATTTACGGTGAATCATCCCAGAAAGTACGACAAGCAAAATTGCAGAGCCTGGCTGCAGGCAAAATAGACATTCTCATTGGCTCCACCATACTCGATGTAGGCGTTGATGTCCCAAGTGTGGGCGCGGTGATCCTAGCTGGTGGTGGTAAGGCAGAAGTCGAGATGCGTCAGCGTGTTGGGCGCGGTCTACGTGCTAAAAAGAATCAGGCAAATGTTTGTTTTATCTCTGACTTTATTGATAGTTCCAATAAGTACCTGATGTCTCATTCCTACGAGCGCAAAAACATCATTGACACTACACCCGGCTTCGCTGAAGGCGTGTTACCGGTCGATGGGAAGTTTGATTTTAATGTTCTGGGCAACTGATACATGGAAAAACCAAAACCTGTTTTTTGCCAGGTCGCTTTGAGTCCTCGCGCTAACGACAAAGTCGAAGCGTTTAAAGATAAACTCAAAGAATCTGGCGTCAAGATGACCAAGTCTGAGGTAATCGACATGATCATCGCAGAAGTAAATATGGCCGACTTCGCGCGGTACTCGAAAAGGGCAATGGCCACCAGTAAAGCCGCACAAAGGATTATTGAACTGTACAACACCACCGACATGACCGAAGAAGATCGGGATATTCTGCTCGCTGGTTTGGAACACTCAAACACCCAAGAACCGAAGCCTTAATTTCACAATGGGGCTGGTCTCGACCAGCCCGCTACCTCGGCATCTCCCCCACCTCAATTAGATTGCGTGTTACCCTACTCAAAACACTTATTCGGACACCAAATGACTATCACCGACATTACATATGGCATACCTGCTGAGGTCTGGCCGCGAGATTACAAAGATGTTGAGCGCTCGCTTCAGTATTACCGCGCTAAGCGTGTTCCTGTAAAAGTGTCTTTAGAGGATGGCCAGGTATTCTCTCTCTTCGTATATGGACTTCTGTCAGCGCGCAACAAACTTGACCTGACACCGAGATTCGACGCCAATGATCATCGAGTTCGTGTGCCGCTGGAGCGTGTGGCGACGATTGAGACAATTAAGCAAGAAGAGGTACAAACTAACTTTGAAGGCAGAATGACGATCAATGCTGATGATCACCAAAATCAGCCATCAAAGCGCGACTTCTTTAAAATTTGTCGCCAGGCGCATCAAAGCGAAAAGCTGATTCGCGTGTACATGGCCGATGGCAGAGAATTAGAAGGCGAATCAGCGGGTGTCACTGCCTGCCAAGTGAATATCCGACAAGAAGGAGGCAAGCAGGTGGTGGTGCTATTCGATTGGGTTGAGCGCATCATTCCGTTTTGATTGCTAAAATCCGAACATAGCAATACTATTCTTTATTGAATTACTTATAGGGAGTGTTTCGACCCTTCCTATCTAACCAACCTAAATGTTGTGGATAATATAAGAAGGAAATAAATGTTAACTAGACAAGTAAAAAATAATAATTTGACCTTTGCATTTTCTCTACTTAGCACAGTTATCACATTCAATAGCAAACAGAGCATGTTTGATATTAACAAAACAATGGAGTTGGTACTTACAGACCTTTTGAATGATGTGTACAACCTTTCTTTGGTTAACTTGAATTTAATCAAACACAACCATCCCGCAATAGATTTAGGTGATATAACTCAACGCATCGCTATCCAAGTAACATCTGATGGCTCAAAAGCGAAGTTTGATAAAACCATGGATATGTTAGTCAAACATGGTTTGGATGCTGACTATGATAACATCTGGATTATGCTAATTTCTAACGACAAGTACGAGAGCTACACTCGTAAGGGGTTTTCTACTCATGTAAGAAATTTATCTGATGTTGCGAGTTGCATTTGTCAAAAACCCGGCGCTGATTTTGATCGAATCTACACTTTTTGCGAAAATAATTTTGGAGATTACTTCCCTGGGAAAAACACCAACATTTTGGAGCTAACTCAAGTAGCAAGTGTTAACCCGAATCAATCAGTGGCAAACTTCGTCAAAAACAATCAACTTGACCTAAGCTATGATGATAATAAATATTCAGAGAGTGATATCAGGGACGACTTAATAATTTTGAAGTCCAAGTTATCAGAACTTAATGAAATGCAGAGAATGTTTATTTTCCGAGTAATGGAATTTACTCTCACCAATGATAACAGCAAATACATTGAATCTTGTAAAATTCCGGTTAGCGCATTCATGAGCGGCAGGCAATATAACGAAAAATACGCCATAAAACAAGTAGCAGATTACTTAGAGCAAATTAGACTGGCTTATTACGATGAAGAAAATTATTCACTCGGGTGTGCTACTTATACCGTTTATTTTAAAGGGAATTACCCTGAGTTCGACTATCTAACTGGAATCGTCGAGCACCTAAGAGTTAGAGGTACAGTTAGTGACCTCAGAAAGATAATATATGAATGTGATTTTTCCATACTAGATTAAGCTAATGATCGCGCGAATTAATTACATTCGCGCGATTTATCTTACCAAGCAGTTTTGTTCAGATAGAAGTCGCCACCGGCATTACTGCCAAATCTGTAAGCGGCCTCCGATTTCACATCCACAGTTGTCTCAACGTTCTCACCGGCACAGAATGGCATAGCTCTTGAAAGTCGAGCACCGATAATGTGTTCCCCGGGCGCAAGGTAAAGACTCACCTTCTCAGACATCCCCACTTCGGCCACATCTTTCCCATCAACCGCAACCGTCGCGGTGCAGAATGCTCCCTTAGTTCCAGAATCGCGTTTAACGACCGTCAGCACCGTGCCGGTGGCGGATTGTGTAAGGGTGCGATCGATGATCTGCTTCGATGGTACTTCTTTTGCTTCACCGGTAGCTACTGGCTGGTTGGAGCAAGCGGAGAGAAGGAGTGCAGCAGCTGATGCAGCGAAATAGGCAATTTTCATATTCATCCCGAATCTATAAGGGCAATCTAATTTAAGTTATGTAGTGCAGGCGTGTTATTCACCGTTGCATCATATCAGCAAGCTATAAGGTTATCCATGCTGCAGCGGTCAAGTGGTTAATTGTTGAGTCGGTCAATTATATATAAGGCCAATAGCATCAGTGGCTGCAATATTTTATTGGTCGGCATGGTCAACTGGTAAATTATATATAAGGGTAGTAGCCGAAATAGGGGATTTATTGAGGGAACACCTTCCTTCCTTATATGCTTATTTCTAGGACTTTGCTTTTTTCATCTTTTTTAAAAAAATTCACAAAAAGGACTTGCACGGTTTTTTAACTCATCCATAATGCAACACATCGAAAGCAAACACGCTAACGATAAACAAAACTTTCAGCGCTTTGCGCAAATATATAGGATTAAAAATTATGTCTAATATCATCTCAAAAAAATCTGTTCTTGAAGCTGCTACCACTGTTGCAACTGAATTAGCTGAAACTGTTGCAAGCGTCGAACAAAATTACACTACTCGCTATAATGCTGGACAAGATACCAAAGCAGATAAAAAAGCTATGCAAGCTGCTAAAACTAAACTTGCATACTTCACTAACAACGTTTGCAAGCCACTGACAGACGATAAAGCAAATAGCGTGTTTTATTATGCGATTAAAGCAAGCAAGCAAACGCCAGAGCAGTTTTTCCGCGAAGCAATGGAGAATAGCTATAGCTTAGAAAAACTGGTCTACTTGATTAATTCTATCCGCGCTAAACGTTGCGAATACTCATTAGCGGATCAATCTGGTTCACGCGTTTTTGCAATTGTTGAAATCATCAAAGATGAAATGGAAGTTTTCACCAATGGCGCAATTAAAACGCTGATGGATGATGCGAAGAAAGAAAACGAGAAGCAAGCGGATCAAACTTATACGCAAGCAAATCAGTTAATCGCTATGTGTGAACGTTTGGGCTTGATTGAGAAGATCAAAGGAGCTGGCGCAGCCAAAAACGGATCACAACAATATAAACTGTTAGATAATGATTTTGTGTCTTATATCCGTGATGCTTTCGCAGTAGCTCAATAAAGGAATATAGCGCCCACTATGGGCGCTTTTAAATGGACACAAAAGAATGACTAAGCAAGAATATTTAAAGCGCCAAAATAAAGCATATTTGAAATTTAAAGCGGAGCTTTGCGCGGAACTACAAGCGGAAGTTGACGCAATGAATTTAAATTTTTTCGATGTTATTAATGGTTATATGACGGAACGAAAAAAACGTTATATGTTTTTAGTCGATACAATCGGAAAACTAAAACGCGATCTTTTTTGCTAATGTTAAGCGCCCACTATGGGCGCTTTTTGCTTTTCAGATCCGCACCACTTCAGCGCCCACTATGGGCGCTTTTTTCGTTGTGTCGCAGCAAACGAGACAAGCCCCAAAATCGACGCTATGAGACGATCACAGAGACGCGTTTTAACGTTGGGCAATGCGTTACCACACGTTATAGACTCAAGCGCTTAGATCGCTTTACAGCGCGTTTAAATCGCCATGTTTAAATTGTGATCGTTGTCTGGTGTAACGTTGCCAATATGGGCGCGCTGTTATATGTCGGTATGGTGCGGCATTGTGCGCTGGCATCGCGTGGCGCTGGTACAATGTGCGCTTACTGGCTGGGGTGTCTGGCTGGCGATCCAGTGGTAAAGAAGCATAGGTGGAAAGCCATTCAGGTGGATGCTCGGCAAATGGCTGGGGTCGATTCTGGGGTATCCCTGGCCACCGCCCTACCCCACTCCTAAAGTCAAACCTACTCTGTACCTGAATCCCTATACCGAAAGCTGGCCGTTTCCCGAAAAATTCCCCTACCCGTTTCCCTGCGGCTCCCCTTCGAGGGCTATGGCCGTTTTCAAAAATTTCCCTGCGGCCACGGTTTCCAAACAAAAAGAGCGCCGTTTCCGACGCTCTCCCCTCCTCTTCTCGCTATTTCCCTTCCAGCATTATCAGCTCGTGGCTATTGCGGGTCTTAAACGTGATTTCTGGCAATTTCAGCTTCCACTCAAAGTCACCCGCTTCCAGAATGACACCGGTATAGCGCTCTGCTTGATCCGCGTATCGCTTTGCAGTGGATGTCACCCAATCAGGGTCTAATCCGGTACGCGTGTTGTAGAAGTGCATTGCGATCTGGACAGCCATTTCAAATCGACGGGATGCGCAGTTGCGGCCGCGCAGTGGGAAGACGAATAATCCAGTACCGGTGCTAACCACCAGCGCATTGCCAATATCCCGCTTGTAAAAGCGATTGGACTTGAGCGCCAGTTGCAGGTCATTAATCTCATATGCCCCCAGAGTGCTTGTTACGTCCTTCCCGTCCACTGTCACGCTTCGCACGTCGTGATGAATGGTGTTAAACAAGACTTGTGCGTTACCCAGGCGGGTGTCCATCTGGTAAATCTGATTCATGTGCTTTTCTCGTTATTCGTCTTAACAACTTGTTTTGTTATTGGTCTAATTATCGCAATGGTCACACGGCAGTAAATACGTTGTTTACGGCGTTGCTGGTGGCCTGCGGTAAGCCGGATGGTCGGTTAGCCTCCGGGAATGTGGGTGGGTTATCCCACCAGCCTGAGCTGGTGAGGTTGGTTGTTTACCATTCTTCGTAGGGAAGCTCTTCGATGACCGGCGCATCCATATCGAGGTGGATGTAGCCATAACCGGCGTCATAAATGGCTTTCAGGTTTGCGTAGCCGAAATCGGTCAGGCCATCGGACTTCAGATCGTCCAGCCCACTACCCTGGGTTGCATCGATGCGGAGAATTGCCCCGCCGTCAGTGTCGTGAATCCACCAGCCGTAATTGACGTTTCGGCACTTCTCTTCAATGAGGCGCATGTCCTCTTCGCGAACGTGAGCGGTTGAGATGATTGCTGTTTTGATTGTGACGACTTTCATGATTACCCCTGCACGAGTGAACGCTGCTGTAGCCACACATCGACTTTGGCCTTCCATACCCCATATGCTTGGGCATAAATGGTGCTCCCGCGCTGGTGGGGCTGAACCTGAGCGATATACTCCTTTGCCATTTTCTGGCAGAAGGCTTCCGTCTCCGGGTTCTGGATTGCTGGCGTTGGTTGGAATTTCATGGCGCCCTCTCAGTGCATCAAGCCGATGTCTACGCTATCGCCACCTTCAGTGAGGCGGATCATCAGCATTGCGAAGGCATTGAGTGGATAACCGGCGTGCCATTCAGGAGCACGGTCATCAATCATGAAGTCGGCCACATCGAAGAGTGCACCCTCGTGGTGGAAGAAGCGGGTGCTGCCCTGGTCGTCATATTCGACGTGATCCATTTCGTTCTGCTCGGCTTCGTTCAGGTCAAGCCAGGAAAGCAGGTGGACGTTTTCTGCTTTGGGTGTAACGTTAAATTCGGTCATGTGCTTTTCTCTTGTTTTGTTGTTGGACTAATTATCGCAAGTGACACACGGCAGAAAACAATTTGTTAACGGGCATAAGAAAATGGCGCGGGTTAGCGCGCCATTGTGGTTTAAGCAGGCTGGCCTGTGGCCAGCACATCGGCAGGTAGATAATTATCCAGCGTTACGCCGGAGGTAATCTTCATGCCATATGCGCCGATCCAGGTGCTGGTGTTGTCGATGCCTGTCTCAATGAAGTCAGTAACCTCACCCATCAGGGTTTCGAACAGGTCTTTACCAGAAGCACGGTAATGACCCTCAATAGCCACCAGCAGCGGGTCGCTGCCATCCATAACAGTCTGCGCACCGATGGAGTACACCGCAGGTTGCGCTTTGTCTTTCGGGGTTGTACGAACCAGGGTACTAATCTGCTTCTCAAGCCCTACGGATGCGTCACGGATCTGGACAGTAATCTTTGCAACCTTGCCACCATCTTCGGTGCGCTCAGAGGCGTAATACATGTCGTAAACCAGTTCTGTTGCCTTGTATGTCATATGACCTCCATGTCATGTTTAGTCGCGGTCATTGTAAATAGGTAGCTACCTACTTACAAGTCGAAGGGCGCTAACCAATGCAAAAAGCCCCAGATGGGGCTTAGTCGAATGACTTGAGGAATGCTTCTACATCACGATGAGCAACGAGGTCGAGATAAGTTATCCAGATCGCGTCAGTCGCTTGGCATCCGGCGAAATAGCGACATTTTAGAGTTTTGTAATATTCGCCACTAGCATGACTCATATCGAACAACGAGCCAATTTCATCATTATCGCCATTATTCCAATCTGCAATGACCAAGGTTGGTTCATCATCGCGCATGTCGATGCTCACCACCCAACGCGCATCAATGACAGTAAAGTTACCATCCACCAGCTCTTCATAATCGTTGTACTCTTCTTTAGTGATCTCGCGGAAATCAGACATTGATTCGTTCATGTGCATATCCTTTTAAACAACTTGTTTTCTTATGTGTCTTATTATCGCATGCGTTTAAAGGCAGTAAACAAAATGAGTCAGGGGAGATGCGGGGTGAACGAACCAAAAAAAGCCCACCAAGGATTAGAGGTGGGCTGACTGAATTAGTCAAAGGCACATGATTATACTGCTACGGCGATCGTCGCTCGCTGAATCTCCATCTGGGCAATCTGGTTAACAAGAACCAGCACCCGCTCAAGTTGGTCTTTAGGGAAGTGCTGAATATTTGCGAATCTGTACTTTCGATTAGTGCGCGTAACAGAAATGGACAGGCGCTCGCCCACTTTGTAGCGTTTGCACTCGCCGCTCTCAAGCGACTTATGCTCAAAAATCTTCTCACGAAACACGCCGATGACTACGCCGTTCGCAGTTATGTCCACCAGATTCACGCGGGAGATAGAGCGCTTAACCGGATTGAACGTGCTGCGATGGTAGGTAGCGATAGCTTGCATCAGATTCATATTCACACCATGTAAACAATTTGTTTTCTCGTTGGTGTAAATAATACAGTGTCTCAAAAGGGCACAAAGCATAACGTATCGGGTGCTGGTGGATGATCGGGTGCTGGTGGCCGCAGGTGGGAGTGGGCAAAAGAAAAGCCACCGCGCTGGTGGCCTTCCGATTACAGTGAATCTTCTTCGTCTACCGCTTTCAAGTCCGGGAACTCTCGATATACCGCATCAGCAAGATGCTGCTGTTGTTCTTCGGTCAGTTCATTCCAGACCTCAGCTCCTTTCGGGCCATCTCCTTTTTCGGGGATGTATGACCACAGTTTTGCGTACAACTCTTTGCCGACGCCATCCAGACATTCGGCCAGCTCGTCAACGCTCCAGTGTTCCAGCAGCCCAGGCATTTTCACAGACATAGTATTCCCCTCAATTAGAATCAGAAGTAGTGCAGTTCCAGGCGACTGACATTTGCTGGTCATTCATTGGCAGTGGGAATGAGCCTTCTCTGTAGCCATGACCAATGAGGGTGCCAATACGTTGGGCTACATCTTCAGAGCGGATAACGTCATCAAGTGAGATCTCATCAGTGTCCACGCCTTCCAATGTGATGCTGATATTTAGATGTTTATACATGTGCTTTATTCCGTTGTTTTCTTATGGGTCTTATTATGTCAACAACGGATAGGCGATAAAGCTGAACTTCAAGGGTGCGCCAGTGGCATCGGTGCTAATATGGCGCAAACAAATCCCCGGAGAGCTGAAATGGATTGGTTGTATAAACATGGCTTCCTGTCATGGGACATGACCGTGATAGTGTTGGTGATCGTCTACATGAGCTGGAAAGGGTGGAAACACTCCAAGACTCCTGCCGGTAAAAAGCAAAAAGCTAGGGACGACGAAATCAAACAATTGGCGCGACGCCTGCGGGAAGAGAAAAAGTCACGTAGGTAGTTTCAGCATTTCCTCACCCTCGACCCGTACAATAGGACTTGCACCCCTTAAGAGTGTATCCAACAATACCCACTGGTCATGGATGACCACAGGCTCTTAGCCGAAAATCAACTATAGAGATATGAGCCTGACCTTTCTCTGGGCGAGCCACCACTCGCCTTCTTTTTTTCTATACCGGCATCCACCCGTTTCCCGAAAATTTCCTCTGACCGTTTCTATACCGGTTCCTCGCCGCTTCCCGAAGGCTGGTGTCAATCATCGGTGTGCTCAGGTGACGGTCGGCGAATCGAGGGATTGGGGCGGCGGTGACATTCTCCCTGCGGGTGTATCGAGCGAAGGGGACTATGTGAAGGCGACGGAAATTTAGGGGTTAAATAAATACGGTGATTGAAGCGCGCCCTCCACCATTTCACTCCCTTACAGTTCCCCCATTCCCTATTGGTAAACATCCCCATATCGACTGACCACTATAGTGAGCAATCCCTATGTGTTTCTCTCCCACAACGCTTATTAGCGCGGTCTATTCTTGTCTGTGATTCGCTTTCTTCCTTCTGGTGTATTCGTTACTCCCTATAACGGTTAGTGGTGATTAGCTGGTTGTGGTGTCTGGGTGTTTCTTTGCTGGTAATCGTGGAGGTGTGGGTAATGGCATGTCTCCTTTTCCTGTATTCGCCTCTCCAGTTACCTCTTGAGGATTTCGCTTCTCGGTGGCTGGGTGCGTTGTGAATCGCGGATGAGAAAGTAATGGCAGTTCCCCCTATGGCTTATTCTCTCTTTAGCTTATGCGGGTTGCTTCTCCCGCCAGTGTTGGTGCTGGATTATCTGGGCTGGCTGAATCTTCCGGGCATGTGGGTAATGGCGTGTCTCTCTTTCCATTTTCCGCTGCTGTCTCTGGCTTTTCAGCTTCTGGGTTGCCTGCAGTAAGTCGGAGGGTTGTTCTCTTATAGCCTGACGAAAGTGAGGTGGGTATTTGCGGTTATGGGAGTGTGGGTAATGCCAGTTGTGCCAGCTCTTTATTGCCATAACAACTTGTTTTCTTATGTTGTGAAACAAATTGTTTTGCTATCGCATATAACGCAACGGGAGCCATTCTCAGTGTATCTATATTGTATGTGGCAAATGGTATTGCTTTGAAGAGATGTCTCTTCCCTGGCGTGGTTCTGGCGATTCCTTGGCGGCTATAAGTGGGGTGGCTGCAACAGATCAACTTTAGGGGCGAAAAGAGGGGGTAGCGTTGACTTTTTGTTGATCGGTTATTTATTTGTTTTCTTATGGGTGAATATACCCACAAACCACGGTGGTTACTGGTGTGGGCTTATCAATTTAGTGTAAAATAGCCAGGTCAACTTGCTCTTATAGAAAAGGTCAATTATTGACTTTCATCGCCCTTCAGCCAAGCCTAAAATTCTCTTCTCAAACGCAAGGTCTTCGAGATGCTTTTGAATGTATAAGTCCGGACCAAGTGGCGGCAAAGGGGGGGTATGGCTTCGGCTGAACTGCTCATAGCTGTCACGCATGTTTGTCTCAACCTCCCAAAGCTCAATCTCCTTGAAAGCTACGCCACCATTTTTCTGAAGTTTACTTACCGTATCAGCAATAGAAAATTTAAGATAAGGATTTAGGCCAATGAAATTGCCTGCGAGCATATCATCTACTTGTTTCACATTTGCTATGACTGCAAATTTCTCGATTGCAGTATCAATGCTCCAACCGGAAACAAAAAGTAAAAGCGCAGCAAAAGCTAACAACTTTTCTTCACCGTCAGCTCTGTCACGCACAGCTTTGCTTTTGAATTCTGCGAAATTGTTGACTATGAATGACGTCAGTTGAAGGGTTTTTTTGTACTCATCTCGAAGCAGGGCCGGGTCGATAAGTAATTTTTGTTTGCCGTTCTGTAGATATTTTTGTAAATCGATAATGTGTTTTGGCCAAATTTTTAGCTCATCTAGCACTATCAACGTGGGCTGATGAATCCTTACGGCTTCTCGTTGAATGGCCTCCTCCCAGGAAAAGCCAGGGACGGTTGCTTGTACTGGAGTAAATGGCAACAATGTGTCCCTTCCGTTAGCATATGGGTATCTCTGGAGGCGAATGATAAATTCTAACCAATTCAGATCATCTTCAGTGATATCAATAACAAACGTTGAAGACGTGCGTTTTTCAAAAAACCACTGACGCATTAGCCTCATAGTCTCTTGTGAAAAGATACCTTCTTGGATACCAGCGCATACTAACTTCCTGATGACATGTGTGATTTTCGTCCTATCTGTAGTATAGCGAACCAGATGTTGGCCTACTTCGTGCGACAAACGATCGCCATAAAAATCACATGATGGATGATGAGCACTTTCTCCGTTGGCACCTATGAAGCGAAAATGAGCTTTTTTATGATAAATGCCAGTTTGTGTTGCTCTTACATAGGTGCCTCCACTAGCCTCACAGACCGGACAAATTATATCTTGATGTGCAAACTCATGTATTTGGCTTTTTTCAATACCTAAAAGCTCAACGTACTGCTCAGGGTCTACTTCTTTCATAAGATGTTTCGAAAACGCTGTGTCAGTCATCAATCAGCTCCCATATGTTTATAGTTACTGCAACCTTGCAATATTATCACTCGAACAACTATTCATGGCATCTAAGGTTTAAGAACACACAAATTTAAACAGATATATTATTTACTTATTTGTTTAAACAAATCATTCACTTTAGACATTTGAAAATGCAGACGGTGACAGTAACGCCGGTGTCCTCGAACTCTCGTTCAAATGTTTTCCCGATCGCACATGCAAATCGGCGGTCGTCAATCCACTCACTTAGGTTTGGCAAACCAGGGAGAACAGCCACCAGCCGGCCGCCAACATTCAAATGTTCCAGAGCGGCGAGAGTATGTGTTTTGGCACGACCTTCGGAGTAAGGCGGGTTCATGGCTATCTTGTCGAACTTCATCTTGGAGTAGTCTTTTGTCCAGGCCATGAAATCGAGGTTATGCACATCAGTGAAGCCTTTCTCCTTCAGGATCTCCGCAAATAGCGGCGCCACCTCAACGCAGGTCGCAAACTCATGTGCCAGCGGAACCGCCGCAAGCAAGTCACCTCGCCCAGCAGAAGGCTCAAGCAGGCTTTCACCCGGCTGCATATTCAATGCGGCCGCAACGTACTCGGCGATTGGTAGAGGGGTTGGATAGAATTGGTGAGCAACGACATCTGGTATCTGGCCGGTGGCCATGATCATGCTGATAATGCTCCCAGGCTCATATGGGAATATAAAGCAATGGCTGCTGGTTTGAACGCCGCCGATCCGCTTAATGACAGCGTCAGCCTTCTCTATCTCTGATTTGGACAAACCATGATGACTATACGACCAGCTGCCGTAACGATTACTCATCGTTGATAACGCTCTTCTCGCCTGGCTGCTCACTTCCGTGTGAACATGCCCAAACTCTTTCGGCGGGGCGCTCTTTGCAGGTGGCTTACGAAGCTCTGACGGGATCGAGGCTGGCATTGCCACCGCCAGAACTTCATTGAGTTTCCAGGCTACGTCCGGGTGAACCTGAATGTGCAGGTTGCCGTTCTTGAACATCTTCACTCGCATCAAGTTACCGTCGATGCTGTACCAAGTGTTCATTGCCTTGTTGTCACGGTAAAGCGCGCTGAACACATGACGTGACGGTGCCACCTCTGTAATTTCCTGATGCGCGAAGAAGTGAAGCATCACACGCAGGTCGTCGAGCACGTCCTCTTTGCGGTAGTTGATTGAAATACTGTCATTCCAATAGTCGGTAAAGACATAGGAGATGATCATCTTTTCTGAGAAGCCAAAAACCTTGTTCGTTTTGTGGTTCGGACTCAGCGCCTTGAATAGCCCATGCACACGTTCAACCAGATATTTGTGCCGGTCGTTGAGCAATGACACCATGGTTGGCACAACAGTGTTAAGGGTGAACTCTGGAACGCCCACATATTTCTTGGCACGGTAAGTGTCCTTGAACATTCCCGTTTTACGTTCCTCGGTTACTTCCATCTTCCCGTAGATGAATTGCTCACGCCATTCCTCACGGCGCGCAGCTGGCATGATCATCAGAACGTTCGTCATTTCCGTCACCCGCTGCCAATAACGGGCGTGAATGTTTTCCTTCACATGCTGCAAGTTAACTTTGGAAAGGGTGCTTCCGGGGCGCGCGCTGCAATCTGGCTGGTGGTTCAGCTCCAACAGTCGATTAATCATCTGATACCGGTCATCACCATAAACGTAGTCGTGCACCTCGTGCATCAGGGCAATCTCCCGATCGCACTCGGCTACGATGTTATTGATTATCGCCAGCTCTTCGCGGAATGCCACGCTGCTGCCAGGGGATGATGCTTCGATGATTGAAAGTGCTGTGCTCATTTGCTCACCATTAAACAAAATGTTTTCTTATTGGTGTTATTATTCCATATAAGATAAGGCATAAAACAATTTGTTTACGGCGTTATGCTAATTGTAAAATGTCAAGACTTTCAACGGTTGAAAAGGATTTTAACCATGGCTTTCGGGCTTCAGTGCTGGGATGGGAGCGGCAGGCTTGTCGTCGATCTTAGCGATTACAATTGTCGTTTTATTGGCACATACACTGCGAAAATGGCATCAGGGGCTAAATCGTTTACCCAATCTGTACCAGGGATCAATGCTTCAAATTCATTCGCCATCATCACGCACAACTCATTCGGAGGGTTCGTCGATTGTTATTGTGTTACAGGCACAAACAGTTTCACTTTGTACCAGATGAACGGCTACTACTCATCCGAGACGTTCACGGTTGAAGTGTACCGGTACGCATAAGGAGGTTACATGTCATATGGATTTGAGTTATTCAACAATGCTGGGGCGGTCATGGTCGATTCTGACAATCGAACCACGCTTTTTTCAGACATCAGAAATATTACTGGCCTAACTGACATAGGCTATTACCAAGTCAAAAACCCATTTGGCGGCGACTATCCTTTTGGCTTTTTGCCAAGTAACAGTTGGCCACAACCTGGTTATCTCTACTGGTATCAGCTAAATCCCGGTGCGTTCGCGATGCCTGGCGCCTGGTGCTTTCAAAACAATAGTGGTCGCATTATTAGAACCAGCCGAAACGTTGCGATCCAGAGTGGTTATCTTGATGTATTGAACGCCAGCGGCCAGCTGGTTTGGAGTGCTAAAAGCGCGGAGCTTGCGCCGCGCATCAGAGGTTTTATTGACCTTCCTACCAACTCGCCGGTGGATTCATCTACTGTGTCCTTTAACGTCAACTTTAACCCATGGATTTTAATGAATGCGTTGCCTGGGAACATATCTGACGATGGCGAGGTTGTAGGTTACTCTGGGCTTATTACCAAGTGGACAGGCACTCAAATTCAATGCCGATACGTCAGCAAAAAGCAGCCAACATATGCGCAGTCTTTTGGCGTTCGCGGTGGGCTTAGAGTTCCCTATGCTCAATTCACCAACTACTAATTAAGGGGCGGATTGCCCCTTCCATTTGGCTAATCGCAAAAGTCGATCTATTATACTGTATATACGCACAGTTATTTCGAGAGATAGCCGAATGTTTGCCCTCGTCGATGCTAATTCATTTTATGCCTCTTGTGAGACAATTTTCCGACCTGATCTGCGCGGGAAGCCAGTTGTGGTCTGCTCTAACAACGACGGCTGCATCGTTGCTCGATCTGCCGAAGCAAAGAAATTAGGCATAAAAATGGGTGATCCACTATTCAAAAACGAGCGTTTCTTTGAAGAGAAGGGCGTAGTCGTCTTTTCCAGCAATTATGCTCTCTATGCCGACATGAGCAAGCGTATGATGACCATAATGGGTGAGATGGCTCCAGGCCAAGAGATTTACAGTATTGACGAAAGTTTCCTTGATGTATCAGGCATTTCCAGATGTATACCTCTTGAAGATTTTGGGCGCCAACTTAGAGAACGCATCAAAAAAGAAACGTTTCTCACCGTAGGTGTGGGATTTGCGCAAAGTAAAACTTTGGCAAAACTGGCAAATCATGCTGCAAAAAAATGGTCAAAAACAAACGGGGTACTGGACTTATCCAGCCAGGTGAGACAACGCAAACTGATGGCTCTGGTCGATGTAAGTGATGTCTGGGGTGTTGGGGGCCGATTAACGAAGAGGCTCAACCAGATGGGCATCGAAACGGCGCTACAGCTGGCACAGGCCAACACGACGATGATCCGCAAACATTTCGGTGTGGTGCTTGAACGCACCGTTCGTGAGCTAAATGGTGAATCGTGCATCCCGCTTGAAGAGCAGCCGCCACCAAAGCAGCAGATTGTCACCTCCAAATCTTTTGGGCGGCGTGTTGAGTGCCTGGAGGACATGGAACATGCCGTTTGCACTTATGCCGTACGCGCGTCAGAGAAGTTGAGAGAACAAAAATCACGTTGCCGGCTTATTACTGTTTTCATTGCAACGAGCCGCTACGCCAATGAGACTCAATATGGTAACAGCGCTTCGATCACCTGCGAATACCCGACTGCCGACACGCGTGACATTGTAGCGTTTGCCATGCAGTGTCTGAAAAGAATATGGCGTGATGGTTACCGTTACGCGCGCGCGGGTATCATGCTTGGTGACTTCTTCCAGGGCGGTGTCGCTCAATTGGATATGTTCAGCGAACACCAGCCGCGAGCCAAAGCAGATGAGCTAATGGGCGTTATCGAGAAGATTAATAAAACAGGATTGGGGAAGGTTTGGTTCGCAGGGCAGGGGGTTGATAATCAGTGGCAGATGAAGCGCGAGATGCTTTCCCCGCGCTACACCACTTGCCTGAAGGATTTACCGATCGCTTACTGTAAGTGACGCATCACCCAAACCGGTCGCGGAAAGAATAAGACGAGACATCTTGCCTTTGGCCACCGAGTTGAGATCGCGCCCATCGGCTGGATATTTCGCCCACTCCATCAACTCGAAGAGGTCTGGCAAATCAACATCTTCACCAGAAACAACTTCCGTGTATAGGAACTGGTCGAATGGGGTGACGCAGTCAGTGCCATCTTTCGGGTCATTCTCGTCCAGCCATACCTTACGCGCAGCTCTCACTGCCTCGCGGAATGAACGTGACATCGATTGTAGAGATGACAGCTGCCAGCTCTGTTTGTACAAATCACGAGCCTGAATCACCTGAGCGTGTGATTCTTCGAGCATGGCAATTCGCTCTTTAGCTGCGGCCAGCTGAAGAGCCGGTGTCTCTCCGTCGTTACGCTGGATTGTGACCGTGAAGGCGCCCATATCAGGCACTTGATACGCCAGCTCATAATAATTAGTGGCCGGTGTGTCCTTAAACTCCTTGGCGAACATCATTGCCGCCATACCTGACATCGGTCCACTACTGAGGAATTTTAAAAGCCCACCAGCAGGTGACTCCATTTCCTCACGCATTTCCTCGGCTTGCTCTTGCGCTTTGTGCGCATACCAACTGTTAATATCGTGGTTGAGAAGCTCTTCGGTTGGCACACCCTTTAGAAACGTCTCCATCAATGCCTGGCGATCGAGGGGGCTGGTGGTCTCATGCTGCATCTTGTTCACTCCACGCAGTCTGGATGGTGCGCAGATGCTTCAAATGGCGCGCCTTGAAGCTGGTGCTCAACTGTTCATAGCCCCACACTAATTTTGCACGGACAATGTCGGCCAGACCGCCTTCCATCAGGCCGAAGATTTCATCCATCATGAACTCTTTTTCAGCGAGGTAGATCGCAGCGAATCCGTGGTCATGCTCAACGATGGAAGAGGTGTTATGCAGCAGATCGCACAGCTTAATCACCATCGTTTCTTCATCGAGGCTATTAATCAGCGCGCGGCAGTTGATAACAAAACGCTGTATGCGGTTGCCATCTTCTTTGCCGGCTTTATTGGTCAACGCCTCAACCTTCCAGGCAATACTCTCGCCAAACGCCTCTTTCAGATCGTCAAAGGTCAACTGAGTGTCTTCAATGACATCGTGAAGATACGCGGCCGCAATCATGTCTCTGGTTCCGCCATGCGCACGAACCAGCTCGGCAACAGCGGTTGGGTGGGTGATGTATGGCTCGTTAGTGTACTTGCGGCGTTGACCAACAGCGCCGTGAGCAGCGGTCGCATAAGTGCGAGCTTTGTCGATGATGATGTCCATAATTTACCTAAATGAGATGGGCGCCGTAGCGCCCATTTTAAATTAATGAGAGGTCGTTTTGTTCAGATCGTAGCGGTTGGTGATTTCACGCATCCAGAACTCAATGCCTGCTTTATGGCTTTCGAGTTTGTCAGCCACGGCCGACAAAGCTTTTACCGTGGAGCGAGGGTTTGACCCATCCAGAACCGGCAGCTCGATATTCATACTCGCGCTTAACGATGCCAGAGCGTCACCCATTGCTTTGCCATTGGTGGCCTGCAGATTGGTCTGGGCATTAAGACGGGCTACTTCTTTTTCCAGTTCTTCTGCACGTTGGTTTGAGCCTACAGTGCTATCACCAGTACGCGGTGCTTTGTTTGCTTGGGCTTCATCGTCAGCTTTAATAAGCAACTCCAGCATCATCTCCGGGTCTTTCATTACCGGCATCAGGAATTGCAGTGCTGCAATAGCTTGCATAGGATGCACATTCTCTTTGCTGACGATCGCGCGAGCATGTTTGGCCACTTCTGAGAGGTTGATTTCAGAGGTGTGCTCTTCAGATTGCTTGGCGGCAGCTTTTTTTAATTCGCATAAAATACACATGTGCTTTTCCTTGTTTTCTTATTGGTGATAACAATTTGTTTTCTCGATGGATGTATATTGCCACCATCGGAGAAGGCCACTAAGCAATTTGATTCGGCTTGGGCAGGGGGGTAGAGCGACTAAAAAGGCGTCCGAAGACGCCTTTGGTTACTGCTTTTTCAGTAGCGGTAGAAGAATGACAACTGCTACCGCCAGCAATGCGCCATCGGTAAGCACAGACAACAGCCGGCTGGCAAAATCAACCATGACCGCAAGCAGTGCAAAAAATCCGGCAGCACCGAGGCGAATGTTGCGGATCATCAGAGGTAAGGATCGAGTGAAAGCTGAAGTGCCTGAGCAATCTTCTTCAGGGCTTTCATTTCATCTTCACCAATGCCATCGTTGTCAGCAATATCGATACACAGGCACAGAACGTCCACAGCATCCGTAGTGCCGGCAATATCTTCTAACTCACGAAGAGCTTGGGCAGCCGCCCGGCGCGCGCTTGCTTCGAATTGCTGGCGCACGTTAGAGCTGAGCTGAGCGATCTCACCAGCGAACGGCGCAAATGAAGGGGTAGCAGCCATAGTCTTTTCAAGCACAGCAACTTCTGCAGGCGAGCAGTCACCATCAAAATAAGAAATGTAGTAACCGCCCCAGACAGTCGCTTCAACTGCATCGCGGTTCTCCATCTTCTTAACTTCGATTACTGCTTTACGAGTTTTCTTTTTCAGCAAACCAAACATGTGTTTTCCTTTGTTTATTTAACAACTTGTTTTCTAAGTGGTCATATCGTAGCGCGCCCAAAACGGGGTAAAAGCACTACATTACGGGTTAAAAGAATCCGAGAGCGGCGCCTAGCGGTGGGATAAAAATGCTAATGACTCTGGCAATCTCCTTGCCGCCCCAGAGAGGCACCGGAATGTCTGTTGTGAACACCTTCACGAGATTGGTGATCCACGAAACAATGATCACAACGCCTAAGAGAAAGAAGCCTCTAATCCACATCACGCATCTCCCTTAATCACAGCCGAACGATCCGCCTGAATCGAAGGAACCACCTGAGTCATAGCTTCCACCGCCGTGGTCGAATCCACCATGGCTCCCGTGGGAAGAGTGGTGGATTGAGCTGCTTGAATGGTCGCTGGTGGCCGAGCAATTGCTTGCGGGGCTGCTATGGTGCGTATTGCTGGCACCTGGAGAGACGTTGGAGCGAGCTGGAACATCGTCGTTATCGATGTACACAAAAGGCACATGGTTAACATCACTAACAGGGGCTGCGCTGCGCGCCGAAGTCGTTGAAGCTGGTACTGCTGCATGAGATTTTTCCTTCCCTAGAAAAACTGGCGGATCGGACAACCCCCACAACTCCACTTCAGAACGGCCACGTTGCTTCTCGACATGCTTAACACCGGCTGCGGTGCCGAACGTAACCAAAGCATCGGACAGGCGATCGCAACGTGACTCAAGTTCACGGATGCGGATTTCCATCTGCCGAAGCTGGCGCTCGAAGCGGCGCTTGAAGAACAAATAGCTGATCATTTAGTTTCCACTCGTTTCCAATCGCAGGCGAGCTGGTCAATCATCGAAGCCAGGTAATCAACCACCTTGCCATTAGGAAGAACCATCTCTAAACCAGGAAATACGGTGTAACCGTCTGGCTGGTGGACTTCAAAAAGGTTGAGTGGAAGGCCGAAGAACACTTTGCCTTCAGTTTTCTGGTATTCGCTTGAGCTGATCACCCCGGTGCGGAGTCGTATGGATGTGTCGGCAGGCCATTTCTGACGTGCGAAGGAGGCGCCGGTTTTAATGCCGGTCAAAACGTCTGCGTAAGACAACAACATGTTCACAAACGAATCCCTTCTTGAGACACAAAGAGTTACGGCTGGGCGAACCCAGCCGTGTTTGTGCTCCGTCCATGGAGCAAGCGCTAAACCAGCGCCGTCGTCGTCCTGACGCGGTCAATTTAATATTTTAAATGTAGGTAGTCAACTACTTATTAAATGATTGTTTAAAAACCCCCTCATGGGGGGGTAAGAGCTTTGATAATGGATGCCCCAAGCTGGCGCGTATTTAGATCATTGTTGTTTGAATTGACGATGCTGACATCGAGTGCCTCAGCTATCTTCCTCAGCATTGGTTTGACTGGTCTTGCATCCATATCGTTAACCTTAACGGAAATGGAGCCACTTGCGTGTTGGTTAATTACATACTTTTCGAATTCAGCGGATTGTACTATTTTGTCTTCACTGTTTGGGGACATTACGACCTCAAAAGTTGCTGCAACGATTCCCCTTTTCGACCAGTTCCGAAGATAACCCGACCAGATATTCGCTCTTAAGTTCGAGCTATCTTGGAATGAATGAGCACTCCATTCACCGGCCTGAATCGTGCCATCTTCCATTCTGAGTTCGACGTAAGCATGACGAGACTCAACTAGTCTTGCTTTAAATTCTTCTTCGTTTTCAGGTATGAAGGTCAATTTCGGCTTCTGCCCCGGAACAATTTCATAAGCATCTAGCAGTCGTTCGATTACGCTTTCAGGGGTTTCAAAGCCAACTGCGTGTTTAGCCAACCTGGTATAAATGTGATCACTAATGTCTAACTTTTTCATGTAACACCCCATAATTTCCATTAACCAAATCATATATGATGAATGACATAGATCAAGGAAATTCGGAAATTTCTCGCGCTAAACAATTAACTAATTGAAAAATATATACAATACCCAGAATGGGTTTAGAAGTGAGAAACCGAACGAATGTGAGGTTTCCCTCGAACGGAGTGAGAGGTTGTGTGTTCTGGATATAATTCACCCAGGGAAGCAGGGTGCTGAAACCCACGCTAACCTGAGCAAATCATAGCCAGAAACTATGACCGAGATCTAATGCCAGTCCCGGTTAGGAAGGTTGTGGGCAGCAATACCCCAGAATCGAGATCCTTCCTCACTGTAGGAGGGGAACACCAGACACCAACCTCTTGGAACTCGTCTGGTTTCGACAACCTACAGTGACTCCTTTTCTCTCCTGCTTTGATTCTCCCTCTCCCCGAGCGGCTTTCGCGTCCCGGTTCGATCGCTGGTAACAGGTTCCTTTAAGCAGACGCCAGCGCCATAATCCTCCACCCATCTGCCGAGCCATTCCGAAAAATGACGGCGGGATGTTAGCACTGGTAGATCAGACGGTAAATAGCTAAATGACTATTTAACAGCGTTACTATTTTAAGCGGTGGCTTTCTGCTCAGTGCGTCCGTGAAGTTGAACATTCAGCCCATGAACTTCGTTGATTAACTCGCCGATCAGCTGCTCAACTTCATTTGTATGCTGCCCACCGCGGATCGCCTTAAGCGCCCACTCATAAAGCGTGAATGACTGATCGCGGCTTTTTAGTAGCTGACGTGCATTGGCGAGAAAATCAGTGTCGATCAGTGCCACTACGTTGGTAGGGTGTGCCATGTGTAATTCCTTCTGATTGATGTCCAGCGATCATAATTTTTCTGGGAAGGTGATCTACCAAAAAAACCAGGTATGACAAGGGCTGGTGGGTTGCTTACGACCGACCTGCTTCTCTATAAATAAATAACTAACCAGTATATAAATATACGGAAGCAGGTTGGATAAATTGGGTTTGTGGTGGTGCTAAGCTGCCAGCTCCAACGTGGGTTGTTTCTTCTTGGAGGGGCGCTTCTTTCTGATTGCTTTTGAAGGATCATAACCACCCAGCTCTTTCATTACTGGCAGTGAAACCTTGCGAAGAATGTGCCCAGCTTGGTGGCAGTGGCCGCGGAAGACCACCAGCATACTACCACCTGGGTTTTCACGTACTTCTACCAACCCCAGCTCCACGTCTGGTTCCAGAAAGGCTACACGCCCACCGGTCAGCACCACCGTCTCATTAGCTGATTCAGTAGCGAACTCATACCAGGCGGTATCAAGTGATTGGGGGATCAGCATTACTGTCGATACGCCGCGACGCTGCTCACGCATAGCAGCCTCTATCCAGGGTTTAATCTTGGAATAAGGCGGATTGAGAAAAGCATTTGTGCCTGGCTCGCCCCACTCACAAACAAGCGCGTCTCTTTCCCTGCCGATAAAGCCAGGCAGCAGCGCGTTGCCGGCATCACAAGCCACGTCAACGTTAAACTGGATGCCCAGGTATTTCTGAATGGCCTCAAATAGCCATCGTGGAGTGCGCCACAGGTCGCGCAGCTCTTTGTCACGCTCGCGCTTTTTAATCTTCTCTGCGGCAATCATGATAATTCTCGGTAGGTAGTTAACTACCTACATGATCGCAAATTATTTTTCCGTTCGCAATGCAATAAGGGCGCGAAGCGCCCTCATGTTATCTACGGTTTAGGACAAGCATACCTTCTGATTTCTCGACGACTTTATATTTTCTAAGGGACTTAAGGGTTTTCATCCCAGCAGCTACGCCCCCAGAGGCCAAGATCACACTGATGGCTGACGTGGTAGCGCCAATACCTAGCACCGACGTTGCGCCAACACCTGCCAGTGCAGCGGTGGGGGCTGCAACGGGGGTCGCGGTTCCACCAGATCCCATGGTTACAAACGCTGCGCCTCCCGCCACGATAAGACTGGCGGCTACGACCGCCCATGCAACTGAGCCTGTCGCGTGAATTTTTAATGTTTTCTTAGACAGATCGCCGGTGATGGTAATAGTGGATTGGTTAGATTTTATTGCTTGTGCGAGTTCTTTCTCAGTGGTTACTGTTGTCATTCCCTCTACCCCAGAGTGGTATTGTTTTTGTTTGACTATATCAGCATGAAAAATACGTTCAGGGAAGCGCGAGGGAAGCGTTTCTAGCGAAGTGGATGGGTTTGTATTGTTTATTTGCGTTAAGCCCACAGCGTCCTTCCCGTGGGCGAATTTAGATGGTCTCTTTACTCTTCCGCCATAAACTTTTTGACGATAGGAGAATCAGCATTAAGGGTTAACGATTTCCCATCTTTCTCAGCGATACCCAGCGCCGGAAATACTGCCATCATTTGGCCAGCCTGAGTGGAGGCAGTGCCAACTGGATAGGGCTTCTCTGGATAGCTCATCATAGCCAATTTGAGGCTATTGCTGCTGGCCGTTTTGTCAGCGATTAATGAGTGTAACGAAATACGGGTATACACGCTCAGATCTGGGCCACCACTGAACCAGTGCATAATGTTTTGGATTTTGTCCATTGCCTTCACTGGAGCCTCGTTGTAGCACTTCATGAAATCCTCGCGCTGCAGGCCAGCTTTCTCAAAGAAGGCATCGTCCTTACCGTCAAAGGTGAATCGAGCACCACGAGGTGTGCTGGCTTTTTTAGGCTTAGGTTCAGGTTGCTTTTCCTCCTGAACTTCAGGTGCGGCCGGTTCTTCTATCACCGGGAGAATATTCTCTTCGCCACCGGCCAAAATCTCCGTTGATTTCTCTGGCGGTGTGGCCGTGTTCGACTCTTCTAAATCAATGATCACCTGTTCCATATCACCTGAAGCAGCAGCTGGCGTAACCGGTAATTCGTTTTCGATCTTTGCCGCGATGCTCTCTGGTGTCGATGTGGCGGCCTCAGCTGCGTTCGTTTCCAGCTCATCGAGCAAAGAATCGATGCCTTTCATCTGACTGTCAGCGGCGGCTGGGGTTTCATCAAGGGATGCCAAGATCGCAGACAGAGCATCGAGATCAGAAACGTTTGTTTGGGCTGCGTTGGACATGTGCTTTTCCTTTCTTTGTTTTAAATGTACTTCGTGATGACAACTATTTTGCCAAACTGAGTTAGGGGAAAAAGCAATTAAGTTAGGCTCAGAAATATTTTGAAACCGTCATAGGTTGGTTTAACATAGTTATCCCCTCTCTATAAAATTTAATTTAAGTATGAAAAAAACAATATTCCTTTTGGTTGCAGCCCTCTGTTCCTTCCCTGCAATTTCATCCTCAGCAAATATTTTTTCTGTAAATGATTACCTTAAATATCATGAAGTTGCATCCAAAGGCGTAACGAATAGTAATGTGCAAATTTACAAGGCATACCTTAATGGTGTCGCCAGTGGTTTTAATACTTCAAATGCCTTTTCAGACGTCAT
Source organism: Citrobacter sp. Ca225 (assembly GCF_030337175.1). Lineage (NCBI taxonomy): Bacteria > Pseudomonadati > Pseudomonadota > Gammaproteobacteria > Enterobacterales > Enterobacteriaceae > Citrobacter > Citrobacter sp. Ca225. The sequence goes on from NZ_JAOWCD010000072.1 coordinate 76,767, forward strand.
TAATCAAAAGCCACTTTTTTGTACACCGAATAGTTTAATTATTAATGGAGATATGTTGGAGTTGACATTGCAAAGCTACCTCAAGGGGGAAGAAGGTCAACGTGTCATAAAGAATATGGGAGATAGTCCACTTGAAGCTGCTGCTCTCAAAGCTTTTATTACTATTTACCCATGTAAATAGGCCGCTTAGCGCGGCCATTGTGCAAGCTTAGAAAGATAGTTGGAATAGGCCGTATTTCTCGCGCGCAAGGAAGAAGCATTCCATCATCAGATCTACATCGTAGAGAGCGCTATGCGCTTTCTCCGTGTCATAGACCAGCCCCAACGCAAAAGCCAGCTCTTGCAGACGAGGGCGCTTCCCCTCTTCTGTAGCCCACAGCCCCTCTAACATCGTGTCAAACATGGGCTTGTCTGGCATGGTGTGACCAGAGAGATTGAACTCATGTTGCAGGAACGGGCCATCAAAGCCTTCTCCATTGTGAGCAATGTAAAAGTCGCTGGCGTCCAACATCGCGATAAGCTCAGGGGCTTTGTCTTCAAAGAGTGGGGCGGTGGCCAGCATCTCTAATGAGATGCCATGCACCTTTTGCGCTTCTGGTTGGATGGTTCGCCGCGGGTTAAAGCGCATCTCCAGGCTTGCTATCTTCTCTTTGGTGATGATGTTGTAGGAGGATATGGCGATCTCGATGACTCGATGGCCACCGCGGAAGTCCAGCCCAGTTGATTCAATGTCCAGCCCGGTTGCGATCATAATTTTTTAGCTCCTTTGACAATGGCGTTTTTGACAAACGCAGCTGCCTTTTTGATTGTCTCGGTCTGCGTGTCGCACACGACCTTGGCCAGCTCAGCACCGGTGGTGACGTTTAGAACACGCATCGTTTTGTCGTCGAGATCAACGCTGATGAAAATAGTATTGCCGCCTGGCATTGCCAGGTGCATGGGAAAAATGGGCTTACCTGGTTCGTTAGCAAACTGAGTCATCACCTGATTTAGTATTTCGCTGATGGATTCAGTCAGCAGCCCCTGAACACTCTCAAACACTGCGCGGATGGCAATTCTTGCCTCACGAGAAGTCAGAAGTTTTGACTCAAATTCGGTCACCACTCGTTCGAGCGCTTCAACCGTCTTCCGGTCGATTTCATCTTGCAAGAGAAGGTCGGTGGTCATGCTTGTATTCCGTGATCATGTGGTGCGCGTATTGTTGCGCACCACGAGAGGGGTTCAACATTTAGTGCAAGGCGCTATCGACTGGCCGCTTGTGTGCTTCTGCGGAACTTCGGATGTATTGGCTAAATGAAGTAATCCGCGCATCCAGATCCGTTAAAGTTGGCGGGAAAAAGCCGACTGTAAGATTCCGCTTGTTCTCAAAGAGGTTGAGATTGTTCAGTTCGCCGCTCACCAGCGCATCAATTCGGCGAACATACAAAGGGTCGAGAGAACCTCGCTGCTCTCGATCTTTGTCCTCTTGAGAAAGCTCGATCCCCGGGCGCAAACCAACAATCACGTTGTAGTTCGCAATTGCGGTTCGCGAGCACACCTGTTGAATCTCATTGAACAGCGAAACACAACGATCATCATTAACCTGGTGTAAGAGGTCGATGGTGTAGGCCATAACGTCAATTGGCGTTCGATCCATAACGAAACTGCCTGAGCCATTGGATTTGTCGGCAATGTGGTTTGCGACGGCCAGCTGCACCTGCAGTCGTTCGAAGAGAGGCATTTCTTTGCCAACCACAACGCCTAGCTTACTCATCAGCGCGCCAACGCCAGCATCGACAAACTTGTAACCGTACTTAAGTGCGAGACGCTTGGCTAAAGTCGTTTTGCCCGTTCCCTGGGCGCCAGCCAAACCTATGCGATCCATTCTTTATCTCCATAAACAACTTGTTTAAAGGCTGGCGTTGTTTCCGTTTCCTCTTGCACCACTAACGTCTCAAGGGAAATCAGATTTGCGGCGGCCATTTCTTCCATGGGGAAAAAGGTATCTGCATCGGGCACTTCAACATCAAGGTGCGTCAGATAAACACGATAGACGTATGGCATGGCGAGTCGATAGACCTCAGCTCCACCAATGATGGCCACCTCGCAGTTTGAATAGACCAACAGCTTCGCCACATCTGACATACCTCTGAGATGGGCGAATCCAGCCGGTACACGAGCTGCATCACGGCTGATAACAACGTTGACACGGTCAGGCAGTGGCTTACCCAGGCTTTCCGCTGTTTTACGCCCCATAACAACAATCTTACCGGTCGTCATGCGCTTGAAAATTTGCAGATCTTCTTTGCTGCGCCATGGCAGCTGATTCCCTTTTCCGATGGCGCCGTTCTTGGCCACCGCAGCAATCATAAACATGGTCACTCTCCCTTTCGGACGACATAACAAACAGGGCGGTTTGGGTGGCTTGCCATTACGCTGACAAACTCTTGGCTGGCGCCTACCGCTGCAATAAGTCGATCGACCCGATGCTCCTGCAAAGTCTTTTTCAAAAAAGCTCCGTACTTGGGCGTCATTCCGCCGAAGTAAAGCCAGTCGTAATCAATGCCAGCCCCTTTTAACCATTGCTTCGTAGCCTCACTCAATTTGGCTGAGCGATTTGAAACCAAAGCAATCTCTGCCCCGGAGCGCATGAAGCCCCGGAGCATTCGGCTGGTGGGGAAGATAAGACCATCGCCCATTACCAGACGATCATCCTCGGCCGACAATGAGCTGCGGTGATTTACCTCAGCCAAAACATTGTCGATCTCACAAAAAACAATCATTCCCCTGGCCATTGCTACACCGCCACCGGAACCTTGATCCATGGCAGTGGTTCATAGCCTTCAACCACGACGCCATCCCAGCGGAAATCGTCAATCTCTTCCCATGCTTCGGGAAGGATGACCACCGGGTCAGAGCTTTTGGGGATCTCGCGCGCCTGAAGTTCTTCAACCGCCTCTTGGTGATTGTCATAGAGATGGACGTCACATCCGTAATGAGTCAGAGACGCGGCCATGTGGCCGGTAATTTGGGCAATGAAGTGAGTCAGGATGCCGTACCCAGCAATGTTGAAAGGCATACCGACAAACACATCAACGCTGCGCTGCATTACCGTAGAGCAAAGAACTCGCTTTGGAATACCCAGGCTGTCCATCAGCTCGTCATTAATCTCAGTGCCAGAATCCAGCAGCTCAAGCAGGCGGCTATACATGCTTTCATGCCCGTACTGAGAGTGCGTCCGGCCGACATCACTCGCCATCGACAAACGGGTTGGGAAATCCAGCTCACGACTCCACACGTAAAACGCAAAGTGGCAAGGTGGCAGTGCCATGTCTTCCAGCTGAGCCACGTTCCATGCACTCATCAGCATTCGGCGATCGGATGGGTTAGTGCGAAGCGTGTTAACGATACGCGCCAACTGGTCAACGTTTCTGGTGACAAGGGAACGTTTGTCGTCGATTTCAGTTTCAAGCAAGTAACCGCGCTCAAGATATTTTTGTAGATCGCTGCTAAGAATAATCCGGGTGTCTTCCAGGCTGCGCCATTGCTTTCCGTAGACCGGCCCGAGGTCATCGTTCTCATCGGCCCATGCGTCCCAGATTTTGACGCCATGCTCTTTCAGGAAGCCGATATTGCCAGTGCCTTTGAGATACCACTCCAGCTCAACCAGAAGAGGTTTGAGGTTGGTTTTTTTGCTGGAAACAAGTGGCACTGATGCACCAGTCAGCAGGTAATCGGTTGCTAAGAAACAGGTTCCTTTTGTGCCGGTTCCAGTTCTGTCGCCAGAGGCCATGCCTTCTGATTGAACCCGGCTAATTAGTGAACGGTATGTGTAATCCGTCGCCAGGCCATTAGTGAAAGGTTTGTTGAGTAAACTTGTCATCTTGGTTTCTTTGATAGGTAGGTGAATACCTATCTTATAATAAGTAAAAAAAGAGCGCCATCAAAGCAACCCTATAACTTAAAAGCAAAAAAAAAGACGCCCAGAAGGGCGCCTATAAATCAGATATTCTGATAAGGCTTATTTCGCATAAGAATCAAATATACCTTTATAGCCATTTAACTACAAGGCGCATCTTCATAATTCCTTCACAATAGTAGACGTCTTAGCCGTCGCAACAAAGCCAACCAGATCAGCTTCACTGTAGGTTGGTGACTTGAGGATTTTGCCATCTGAGATGCGGAATCCGATTCTTAAATCAGTACCTTCACAAGCACGGAAGCCCAGATCTGAATGGTCGTACTGGCAGCGATCCACCGCCACAGCCCGCTCTGCATCGTCACCCGGCCACAGCTTCGTCATGTTGGAACGGTGAACTTCCGCCACCAGCTCTACAATGTTGATGTCCATTAAATCAGCCAGGCGATAGGTCATGCTGCAGGCGACATAAAGCATGTTCAGGACTCGGCGCAGCTCGTTAATAAGAGCACCTTCTGACAAATTCTCTGACTCAATTTTGGTCGCAAGAGCCTCAAGCTCATCAGCGACTTTGCCAGCTTCATAAAACGGTAGCTTCACATCATCGATCGCTGCGGAAGTCATAGACAAAGTCTCATGGAATCGACCTACGCTTTGATCCTGGGTATAAATACTCATCCCCATAGGTGCGCCGCCGCGGATCGCCACCATAGTGCCAATACCGACATAGAGGAAGTCGGCCATCGCATCCAATATCTTCTCTAAATTTGAGTTATCGGCAGCTGGGATGCCTTCTTCAACAGCTTCTTCGCGAATAAGTTTTGCACGTAAGCGAAGCAGCGCCGGTGTTGCAGCTATACGCTGAGGATGCTGAAACAGCCCGTGGAATTGGTTAACCATCTCATAGATGTCCAGAGTATGATCGCCATAACCCGGATGCAGCTCGTAAAGATCTGGCTTGAAGCCGACAACTTTGTCACCGAACAGCTTCACTTTGTCCATAATGCCAGTAAACATCTTGTTTCCTTATTTATATAAACAATCACTTTATTTTCAACATAGTAACGTGTTGGACGTAGGCATCCAACACGTAAATTCATCAAATGTCGGCGAACTTCTTCAGGCTCTTCGAACTCACCGTTGAGTCGATCTGCCCAACCAGATATGAGCCAACCTCAACTTCTTGCGGCGCCACTTGCACCTGGTCACTCAGCAGCCATTTGTTCATCCACGGCAGTGGATCATTCAAAGCATCTTCGAAAATTGGCTTAAGCCCCATGCGACGCAGGCTAACGTTAGTGCGATATTTCACATACTGCTTCAGGATTTCTGCATTAAGACCGATCATAGAGCCATCTTTGAAAAGGTGTTCTGCCCAGCGCATCTCCTGCTCAGCCACGTCCTTCATGGTCTGGTAAACAAAGGGCTCAAGCTCATCAGCCACAGCCTTCCACTGCTCACCCTCTTTGCCGACGCGCATGTACTTGATCATCATTTCTGTAGAGTGACAATGCAGAGCCTCATCACGCGCGATGAAGCGCATAATTTTTGTATTGCCTTCCAGTAGTCCACGCTCACCAAAAGAAAACGTGCAGGCGAAGCTGACATAGAAGCGGATTGCCTCCAGAGCGTTTACTGCTACCAGGGTGCGGTAAACCTGTTTCTCCATGGCAAGTTCGCCATAAATCTCATCAAAACGGCCTTCCTGCTCTGATAGATACTCGCGAGCGCAGATCAGCTGATACAGGGCGTCATACTGCTCAGTAACCGATGCGGCGCGGCTCACAATTTCTTCATCGCTCACAATGCCGTCGAAAATTTCAGCCGGGTTATCGACCATGCCACGAATGATGTGCGTGTAGCTGCGGCTATGAATGGTCTCTGAGAATGACCACGTTTCAATCCACGTCTCCAGCTCTGGAATGGACGCCAGCGGCAGCAATGTAGCGTTCGGGCTGCGACCCTGTACGGAGTCCAGCAGAGTTTGGTAACGGAGGTTGCTCAGGAAGATGTGTCGCTCATGCGGTTGCAGTTTGTTGTTGAACTCAATGCGATCTTTAGAAATGTCCACTTCTTCAGGGCGCCAGAAGAAAGAGAGCTGCTTCTCGATCAGCTTCTCAAACAGGCGATATTTTTGCTGGTCATAGCGAGATACGTTTACTGACAGGCCAAGGAACATAGGTTCTTTTGTCGCGTCGTTCGCCCCAAGCCGGAACGTTGAATATTGGCTCATGTGTTTTCCTCGTTGTTTTACGTGCCAGCATTGTGATGCGCTGGCACAGGTGTTCAATTGATTGGAGACGGTGGGGCGGCTGCCCCACGCTTAGATGGTGCAGGTGTCGCAATCAGGCTCGTCGTCAAGAATTGGCTCTTGATTAGCCTGGAGCGCGCTGGTCACATCGCTGGTGTCTTCCGTTTGGCCGGCACCGTCGCGCGTGTTGTGGTAATAGAGAGTTTTAATGCCCAGCTGGTAGGCGGTGAGCAGATCATCAAGCAGCGTTTCCATTGGGACTTTGCCATTAGGGAAGCGCTCAGGATCATAGTTCGTGTTGGTCGAAATAGACTGGTCGAAAAACTTCTGAATGATCGCCACTTTGGTCAGATAGCCGTAGTTGCTCGGCATATCCCACAGATATTCGTATTGCCCTTTCAGGTTCTCATAATCAGGCACAACCATTTTGATGGCGCCTTCTTTAGAGGATTTGATGGACACAGCGCCGCGCGGCGGCTCGATGCCGTTCGTAGAGTTGGTGATCTGGCTCGACGTTTCGCACGGCATCTGAGCTGTCAGCGTAGAGTTACGCAGACCATGCACTTTGATGCGGTGGCGCAGCTGTTCCCATGGGAGTAGCAGCGGATGCTTCGCATTGATCTCCTGACCATCAAGGGACTTGCGATAGTGGTCAATTGGCAGCTGGCCGAGAGAGTATTTGGTTTCGTCGAACCACTCACACGCGCCTTTCGCTTCGGCTAATTTGCAGCTGGCGTCCAGAAGGTAATACTGAATCGCTTCAAACGTTTCGTGAACCAGCTTGTTGCCTTCGAGGTCGGAGTATTTAAAGCCATTCTTCGCCAGGTAATACGCAAAGTTGGTTACACCAATACCCAAACTGCGGCGCGCTTTTGCTCCACATTCTGCGGCTTCCATTGGGTAGTTTTGGTAATCAAGCAGTGAGTCGAGTGCCGCGACTGCAAAGAATGCGACTTCCTGCAGGTCACCCAGAGAATCGATGGCGCCGAGGTTAAACGCTGACAGTGTGCAAAGAGCGATTTCGCCGTTGGGATCGTCAGTTTTCACCAGCGGTTTGGTTGGCAGCGTAATCTCAGCACACAGGTTTGACATACGCACTGGCGCAATGCTCTGGATGAAGGAGCTATGCTCGTTCATGTGGTCAGCGTTGCCGATATAAATACGACCGGTAGAGGCGCGCTCCTGCATCATGGAAGAGAACAGCTCAACGGCGGAAACACTCTTCTTGCGAATAGCCGGGTCAGCTTCGTATTTCAGGTAAAGCTCTTCGAACAGATCCTGATCTTCGAAATAAGCGTCATACAGACCAGGCACATCATTCGGGCTAAACAGAGTGATGTTCTCTTCACGAATAAGACGGCGGTACATCAGACGGTTCAGCAACACACCGTAGTCAAGATGACGTACACGGTTCTCATCCACACCGCGGTTGTTTTTCAGCACCAGCAGGCTTTCAGTTTCCAGATGCCAGAACGGATAATACGCAGTAGCTGCGCCGCCACGGACACCGCCCTGAGAACAGGATTTAACGGCTGTCTGGAAATGCTTCAGGAACGGGATAACGCCAGTGTGGGTCGCTTCGCCACCACGGATTTCGCTTCCCAGCGCACGGATACGGCCAAAGCTAATGCCGATGCCGGCACGTTGAGAAACGTAATCGACGATCGCGGCAGCTGTACCATTAATGGCTTTCAGACTGTCGCCAGATTCAATCAGTACGCAGCTTGAGAACTGGCGCGTCGGTGTGCGAACGCCTGCCATGATTGGGGTTGGCAATGAGAGCTTGAATGTACTGGTGACATCATAGAAGCCTTTGACCATTTCCAGACGAGTTTTACCACTGGTGCCGTCCTGCCAATCCTGGAACAGACACATGCCCACCAGCATATAAATGTGTTGCGGTGCTTCGTGAATTTTTCCAGTGACGCGGTTCTGGACAAGATATTTGCCCTGCAGCTGCACGGTGGCCGCGTAGCCAAACAGATCATCGCGAGCGGTATCGAGATATTTGCCCAGCTCGTTAATTTCGTTTGGATGATAGCGTTTCAACAAATCTTCATCGTAAATGCCACGATTAACGAGGTTCACGATGTGTATGAACAGGTCGGGGTATTCGTACTGACCAAACGCATCTTTGCGCATTTTGAACAGATTAAGACGGGCTGCAACCTGGGAGTAGTTCGGAGTTTCCGGGCTGATCAAATCAGCTGCGGCTTTCACCAGCGCCTCATGCAACTGGCTGGTGGTCATGCCGTCAAAAATGCTGGCAGAAGCACCGAGGGCAATGGCTGATGCACTAACGTTTTCAACGCCATCGACCGCCCACATTACCACGCGGTTGTACTTTTCTTCGCTCAGTGGCTCCGATCGCCCGTCACGTTTCTGGATGTTAATCATGTGTTTTCCCAATAAAAAGGCCACTACATATAGTGGCCGTCATGATAGTAGGTAGTTGACTACCTATCAACGATAAATCATAAAATTGCTTTGAGTACGCTTACCACCTGTTTGAATTGATCAGTATCTAAACCGACGTAAATCGCCGCTACAGCGTCAGCAAGATGCTCATTCTTACCGGTCAGCACCATTTCACCTTTGGACTTGTGGCGCAGCCAGGGGGCGTCTGGTTGCTCCTGAGTAGCCCACTCAATGATGTCCTCTTTAGCAACACTCGCTTTACCGCCGACATACTTCTTGATTTCGTCAGGGGTGATCTGAATTAACGGCTTTTGAATGCTTGCCAGAACGCCGATGCAAATGCCATAGCTGGTTTGAGCACGAGACGATTGGCTACCCACCGGCAGCTCAGCAAAAACGATATGTGCCTCATCAATCATTGGCTTTGCTTTCGCCCAAATCTCACCAGCGCGGCGCAGATCGTTGCTGTTCACGCGAACCGTTTTCTTCTTGCCACCGGCCTTCGTTTCAGCCAGCTCAAAGCGCGTGACCTTAACTTCATTGGTGTCCAGATCGAGTGTGCCGGCAGCGATGCCAAAGTTACTCATGCTGGGGTCTAACCCGACGATTTTAATCAACTTACTCATATGGTCTCCTTACCATGTTCCCCACTGAGGGTGGGCTTCCTGCGTTTTAACCGGTTCATCTTTTTGCTGGCTTCTTGATGGTACGCCCAGCAGCTCATTGAACAATGAATCATCATCCTCTGAGGTCATCATTGTTTGCGCAACGAACTCACACAATTCACTTAAGTAGTTCTTCGGCAGATTGTGCTTAACATTTTCATGTGTATCGCCGTCAGCGACAAAAATGGTCTCACCTTTGCCATCCTTAAACTCAACAATAGTGTTTCGGATGAGGTCATCACCTTCTTCGAATTTGATAGCAACGCTTTCGAATGCAGCGCCACCGCTGGCCACCAGCTCCGATTTGTTTTTTAGACGGCGGATGAAAGTGTTGAACGCGCTGATTTGCTGGCTATCCAGATATAGTGACGGGTCGCCAATGCTCATGGTCAACGTGTTTACGTCACTCAGAGTGACCAGACCGCACTCACGAGGCAGATAGCCGCTCGGATCTGCTAAGTTGATCATAAGCGGCTTTATGTTGCTTTCATGCGTCAGCGTCGTCATGACCGGGCTGGCGTCAAGCAACTCCGTTAACGCGGCGCGCTGCGCGTCATCTACCTCGCTTAGCTCGAAGTACCACTTAGGCCGTACCGGCTCGTCCACGTAATCCGACAGGAGGTTAATGGATGCCAGTACAGAAACCACTTGCCGGAACTGGATGTAACTCAGCTCATTAACTGACATAGCTGCGGCCATCCTTCACTTCAACGGTGATAGTTTCGCGGAACCATGATTTCATTTCTTTGTGGCTGATGATCATCACGGTGCCACGCTCGCGCGCCTTGGTCTCAAGGATGCCCATCAAGCGCTCAAGCCCTGCTGAGTCCAGCGCATCGTCAATTTCATCACCGATAAACAGCTGGATGTTTTTGCTGGCGCGGCTGGCCACCAGATCCTGCAATGCCAGTGAGCAAGAAATTCGCACCTTTCGTTTCTCACCACCGGATAAACCCATGAATGATTTGCTGGAACCTGCTTTCGACACATTGATGTTGAATTTGTCGCGGATCTCACCTTTCTTAGTGGTCTCCATGGTTGACCATTCAGCAACGATATTGCCGTCAGACAGCGTGTTGAGATATTCGGCGGTGCGCATGTTCAGGAACGGCGTCACTGAGCTGAGAATGTGCGAACGCACACCGGCTGGGGAATATACCTGGCGCGCTTTCTCAAGCAGCTGAGCCTGATCCTGATGGTTTTTAAGTTCTGTTTTAAGTTCTGCGTATTTAGATTTATTGGCGCGCAGGCTCTCTTCATGGCGCGTAATGCTCGCCAGAAACGGATTCACTTCTGCCATGACACGATCCACTTCAGCCTTAGCGCGGCGGAAGGTGGTCTCAAGCAAACCCAGCTCACCGGAGCGCTTATTTAGGGTGCTTAGCTCGCCATTCAGCTGCTGGATTCGGGCAACGATGGCTGAGACGTCTGGTGTTGCGTCGATAAGTGCCCGCTCGATGCCGCGCGCTTTATCAAGACGGCCTTGCTGTTCAGCCACTGTCGCTGCTGATGCCTGCGCTTCTGCAATTTCACTGCGTGCCTGGCCAATATAGTTCTCCTTAACGGTTGATAAATCTTCGCTGCAATAAGCCTTTCCGCATGTTGGGCACGGAGTGCCAACCTTGGAATCAATGGCATCAGCCTGCGCTTTGTTATTGTGGGCACGTTTAACCGCTGACGCTTTCAACGTCTCTGCGGAACGGATGTTGCCTTCCGCTTCGGAAATAACAGCCCGGACACGAACCAGCTTTTTGTCGTGTTCATCTTTAGTTGCTAGTTTTTCGCGCTCTGCGGTAATGGCGTTCTGCTTATCACGGATCTGTTCTGGAATGGTTCGCAGCTCCAGCTCAGCCTCTGCCAGCTCAACTTCAGCGCCGGTCAGATCTTCGCGGGACTTTTCCAAACGCTGGCTGCGACTCTTTTCCCACTCTTCTGAGGATGCCTTTGCAGATTTCAGCTCTGTTTCAGCTGAGTCCACCAGCGAAAGCGTGCCTTCCATCTTGGTCTTAACGTTATCTACGCGCGCGGCAGCTGCATTTGCTCGTTCGCGAGCAATTGAATACGCCCGGGTCAAACGGTCTACGCCAGCAGCTTCTTCCACTATCGCTTTAAGGTTCTTGTCAGTCATGCCCGGCAGGTCTGGCATAGCCTCTTGGCTTGCATAAATCGATGCGGTGAACACTTCCTTCGATGCGCCAATCAGCCGTTCGACAAGCTCCTGCGTAAGCGTGTCTTTGCCTTTAGTCATGTCGCCATCTTCACCACGAACGATCAGACGGTTTTTGAACTCTTTATGGTTACGGTGACGGATGATCGCGAACTTCTTGCCTTCGTCCTCAATGGTTACTTGAACGCGACAGTTCTTCTCGTTCCCCGTTGACAGCACATCGTCGCCCTTCACACCGTGTGCTGTTTCGCCATAGATGCACCACATTAAGCTGTTCATGAGGGTGGACTTGCCAGCGCCATTGCTGGAAGCTGATGAGTCGTCAGTGTTGATACCCTGGATCAGCACCAGCCCGCGGTCGGAGAGTTCAACTTCCGCTTCGGCCAGCGCCATGAAGTTCTCAACCTTCATTGACAAAAATTTCATGTGCTTTTCTCTGTATGTTTTATTTTGGATGCCAGTTTAGTCAGCTTTGGCTGATCTTTCTTGAGACGAAACTCCAGGTGAGTTTTGTACAAAGCGCGATCCAAGACTCCGTCACGATAAAGACGGTTGAGCTTGTAACGCACTCGTTCACTGCGGTATGTAAAACGATGGAGTGTGACCGTCCCTCCGTTGTTCAGGATATTTACAGCCCACTGGTATTTGCCGGTGATCATTCTGAAGTACCGGTTTCCGCTTCAAGCAGGATGTCGCTGCAAAGCGCGCCCAATGCCTTCACATCAAAACCGCCGTCAGTGTCGTGCATGATCTGACAGTAAGCGCTTACTGACTCTCCAAGGCTATCTATCTTTGACGTAGCAGAAGTGCTGGCGGAGCCGGTCATCATTGAGGATTTACGAACGAAGTTGCACACGACGCCTTTGGCGCCCATGGAGTTGAGGGTGTTTTTTATCTTCACGCCTTCTTCGTCAGCTTCAATAGTCGCGTAGAAACGAACGTAATTGCCGCGTACTTCGCTGTCATCAACGCCCTCTTCGAGATTGACGAACTTTGGAGCGGAGGTTTCGTGCTGGGTAAAACTGCCATCAGGCTGTACGATCATGTAACCGGCCAAAGCCCCTACATCACCCCAATTCTGGTGCGTTAACGCACCAACACTGACGACACCGGGCAGGACTTCTTTGTGGTTATGATAATGACCAGACAAAACAAGGCGGAAGCCAATGTCCTTCAGCTCCTGCGCATCGATGCCCACATCGGGCATGGTCGGAATAGCTTTATTGACTGAGGTATGAATGATGATGTCGTGGTTGTCGCCCTCAAGACGATTTCGCAACGCCTTCATATCACTCAAAAGCTCGGCGTGGGAGTTACGCCAGCTGATGAAATGAACATTCACATCACCAACTTCAATGCTGAACGGCTGCTGCCCACAAACGATATGCACCCCGATCGACTGCAGTGAGGCAGCTGCGTTAGCGCTGTAGACAGAATCGTTGGTTTCGAGGTCGTGGTTGCCAGCCAGCATGACCACTTCAAGGCCAAGCTCATTGATGATCCACTTGTAGGTTTCCGTCACATAGTGCAGTACAGATGGCGTGATAGTGCCGCGTACATGGAACGTGTCACCTGCAACAAAAAGATGCTTTGCGCCAACCTCTTTGATGGCAATGGCTGCTTCCTTTGTCGATTCAAGCAGAATGGCCAGGCGGGAATTAAGCCCGTTGGCGTCAGAAACCGCGAAAGTATTCCAGTTGTGGTAGTGGGGATCAGAGATCACGCCATACGGTATAGTCATGTGTTCTTCCAGCTTGTTATAAATTAAACGCAATGTTACCAACACTGAATAGGCCATCAATTCAGAGCTACAGGCTATTGGGTTGGTTCGCAGGCTGGCTATTATGCAATATTTATAAGTAGCTAACTACCTATAATAGAGGATCGCTAAATTCGCTCTGTATGCTTCTGAGAGAGGGCGAACGTAATTTCTGGTACGTTCGCTCATTGGAGGGGGTTAAATCGTCTTCTCGTGCTTTCTGCGAAGCGAGGCCATATCTATCACTGGTGCTTTTGCACGAGGATCTTCTAATTCAAGCTCATGATCCGTGTGATACTCAACGTCATGTTCACGGTTGATGCTCCGCAGATAAATGGCCGTCAACTGACTATCAGGCTTCAGAAAATGCCCATAGGACTTGCGGATCACTTCAGAAACCTTTTCCACGCTTTCTCCACCCATGCAAAGGTGATTGAATCGGCTATGTTTGCGAAGCATTTCTTCGTATGGCCCCGAACAGACTCGATCCACTTTTGCGAACCTGATTCGCTCTCCGTTCGCTGCGTCTACCAGACACACGATTTTGCCTGGCTCTACACGGTTAACCCAGGTTACTCCGCTGCGGAGCGTGTTGAAGTAAGGCTCATTCAATCCGATGATCGGTTTACGAAACGCGATAAGTGGCACATACCGCAGACAAGAATTTAAGTGGAAGTCAGCCCCTGTAGCCTTGAACTTGTGCCGTGCCTCATTGATTGGGCATTTTGACGCAATGCCACAGAGGTCGCATAGTTCTTTCTGGGAGTTAAGTTTGCTATCTGGCTCAATGGTATAGGTGCCATCTTCGAGACGGCGAACCCAGCGTGTACGTTTCAGATCCATTGGTCTACTCTTGCCGGTGGAAATATTTGCGACTGTAGCGCATAAATTTGGCGTTAGGCTGTAACTGCCTGTTTTGTTTATCCCCAATTTCCACAGTGTCGATCCAATAAATTGATCCTAAAGTGATCCCAACGGAGATCCAAAAGAGATCCCCGATCGCCGCAAACCCACGCCACCACAGGGCTGAGACAGGATCGATATTGACTGTAGTGTGCAGAATCATGACTGCGACATGTGAACCTACCAACTGCGGTATGCAAATCCATTAACTGCGGTATGTATTTACCTTGACTGAGATATGCAGTTACACTTACGGCATGTGAACAACTGCTGGTGCATAAAATGGTCAAGAAATCCAAAACCTTACCGATGAATTTGGAAGAAACAAACAAATCGACAGGTGAGATCGTTTCACTGGATATTAACAGCTCCAGCACTGTTCAGCCGGTTCCTCTCATGCGTCTCGGCCTGTTTGTTCCTACCCTAAAATCAACGAGTAAGAGCAAGACCAACCGTAAAAATATCACAGATGCGACCGAAGAACTTGTCCAGTTGTCCATAGCCAAGAGCGAAGGCTACAACGACGTGAAAATTACAGGGTCACGTTTGGATATGGACACTGATTTCAAGGTATGGCTGGGGATCGTTCGCTCAATGGCTGAGCATGGGGTGCAGGGAAGTGCGCTTAAGCTCACGTTTGTCGAGTTCGTTAAGATGTGTGGGTTCGATAGCCGACGTTCCAACCAGAAGATGCGAGATCGTATCAGTAACTCCCTGTTTAAATTGGCATCCGTAACGCTTAAGTTCCAGAACGATACGAAAGGGTGGGTGACACACCTGGTAAAATCAGCCTCATACGATGTCGTTGAAAACGTTGTTGAAATAGAAGCTGAGCCTAAGCTTTTCGAACTCTATGACATGGACAGGCGTGTGCTGCTTCGACTTAAAGCCATTGATGCACTGCCACGTAAAGAATCAGCCCAGGCTCTGTACACCTTCATTGAAAGTCTACCCCAGAACCACGCTCCCATTTCGATGAAGCGCCTTCGTGACCGGCTTAACCTGACTTCAAGCGTTTACACGCAAAATCACACTGTTAGAAAGGCCATGGAGCAACTGAAAGAAATCGGGTACCTCGAATACACCGAAACCAAACGCGGAAACTCCACCTTCTTCGTCGTTCACTACCGCAATCCTAAGCTGATCCAGACTTCTAAGCTGCCTAAACAAAAGGTTGAAGAGCAGCCGCCGTCAGAAGAGAACTACGACGAAGTCATTAAGGCTTTGAAAACTGCAGGTATAGATCCCGTCAAACTGGCAGAAGCTCTCGCTAAATCCAAACCCTAAAATTGACTGAGGTATGCAGTTTATTGACTGCGATATGCGGTTTGTTTGCTGCGGTATGTAATATTGACTGCGGTATGCAATCTTCACTGAGATATGCGTCTCACATCCCATCTTGACTGCGATACGTAATACGCATACCGCAGTCAATGAAAACCACCCTGAACCAACCAGAATATGTGATTTCTTGACTGCGGTATGTAGAGTTGCGTACTTCGGCAAATGCCATTGACTGCGGTATGCAAAAGCTACATACCTCAGTCAATTCTTGATAACCAATTAGATGATTTTCTTAAGAAGCCCAAAGAGTGTCGGTGCTGTGATCGTCATTTCGTTTTTCAGCTTATCGAAGTGCTGCCACTGCTTGCGCTTGAAGGTGATGGTGCAGTCCCAGCGATCCAGAAGCTCTTCGTTCCCTTCACGCTTAAAGCCCTTTGCGCGCCAGTAACCGCTCTCTTTTTGGATCTCACTTTTCTGCATGGTGTAAATCATTACTAACCTCGGAACACTCGTCAAATATGATACTGGTGTCCTGAGAAGACACGCTGTACACGGCATCCTTTTTAATAAATGTCTGGCCATCCGAGCCAACACCAAATTTCATCTTCTTCCGCGATTTCAGCGGGGGAGACTTGTAAATCGTAGAGCCGAGCAGGGCGTAAAACTCCATACCGCTGTCAACGACCAGCACACCGGTCATCCGCTCTGAAACTCCAGTAATTCGCTCTCCAACTGAATGAACGATGGCAGCGTGACACTGCAACGTTTTCAGACTGTTAGCCTGGGCTAAAGTGGGAAGCATCAATAATGCGATTAACGAGATCCGTTTCATTTCAGCACCGGCGACAGGAACATGAATAATGCGGTGCTGAGCATGAAGGCGTAATAAACGCGCCCGGGCATTGGCTCGAAGGCTTTCTTCATCTGACGGCATAAAACTACCAGAAGGAGAGAGGTTAATTGCAAAGCTACTGTCATGCGAACTCCATAAGATAGGTAGATAGTAACCTATTTTTGAAATGTAAGGAAAGCGTTAGCTGTAGGTTTCTAACGATAAGATCCTCACCAGTGTTTCTGCATCCTCATTGGAGAGCGGTTGGGTATCTTCCTGATACCAACATTGGCTGCCGCGCCAGCGTACATTGCTCTCGTCGATGGTTATCTGGTCATCGTCATAGCCGGTGCATTTGTTAATAGCGCGTTCAATGGCCTCGTCCATCAGTTCCTCATTCTCTGCTTCAACAATGAACAGAGGGAAGACTGAGAAATCACAACTTGAGTGGATTCTGACAAGCATTATCATGTGTTTATACCCTTGTTATAAGTTGTTGGTTACTTAATTATATTTGACTTAAATAGGCGATTAATTGTTATCTACAGGCCACATCTTCGCGGCTACTCGGGGGAAGCAATCATCCAGGTGAAGGAGGAACCAGACGATCGCCTCTTTGCCATCTACTGAATTTTCAAAGATGTCGATCTTTCTAAATTGCGAATGAAAAACCTCGTGGCAAGTGCCTGGCCAAATTGGTAAGTTCTCACCTGCCTCCTTGAACAGCTTCAGCAGCAATGCCTGCTCTGGTTCTGGTGTCGGCCCAATCTCTTCGGCATACACGCGGATCAGCTTTTGCCAGGGCTGCTCATTCTCAGCCACATCGGGGGCGCCCATTTCCCCAATCGCAGTGCGCATGGATTCAGCCCACAATGGCTGCGGGAAGCCATCCGCTCTTAGCTGGTCTACTTCATCAAGCGCAGCGTTAGAAGCGCTGTATAGCGCTGTCAGAGCGCTTCCCTTTGGTTTACTGGTCATGGCATTTCCTTTTTGAGTTTTAGAGACAATTCGCGAAGTAGGCGAATGTCGTTTTCTTCACCAAAGTCAGACCTTTCAAGGTGACTTATGGCTAGTTCTACGCCTTCCGCAATCCATCTCTGGTGCTCAGCTGCCTTGTCATCTTTCTGCTGGCTTACCATCGGTTAATCCTTCTTGGTTTTGAAGATGCCGTGATGAGAGTGGTCAATGAAGATCAGGGCATCGTCACCAAAGTCGTCAGTGGTATGCAGCGCCTGGCCATCAGAATCTGACACACCGCTATACTCCTTACCCGGAGTAAACCAATCGACACCCGGCCACACGCTTTCGCATACAACAGTCAAGATTGCCCCCCTATACCTCGAAGTACGCGCAGAGCTTCGTACATGGCAGGTAAGGCTTTTGCCGAATCAGTTTTGTCATCATCATTGTCAAAGATGATCGGTGTGCCCATATCCACGTTGCACTCCAGCCAATCGATCATGATTTCGATGATTTTTACCGGTGTGAGCGGCGTTACTGATTTACTCGCCTCTTCTTTCAAGTGTGGGAACAGGCCATTTAAAAACTTCTCCTGCGCGACGGGGTGCATCTCTCCGTTCAGCTGGAGTTTCCCGAACCAGTTCTTGTCTGAAAGCAGCGTGTAGAAATTCGGCTCACCATCAGCCACCCATTTGATACCTTCGATGTTACTCATCAGTTTTGTTCTCCAGTTCGGCCAGGCGGCCAATTTCTTTGATCCCCAGGCGAAGTGCCACGCCAACGGCTGACGCTTCTAATTCGGCTTTTCCGGCAGACACAATGCTGTCCATCGACTCTTGGATTAGTTGGGTTGAGAACGATAGGTTTTTAGGCAGGTTGCCCAGATGGGCAGACATTGAACGGTACAATTCTTCCAGCTCGCGCTTACCGGCTTTTCCCTTGGCCATTAAAGTTCTGAGGGATTGCAGATCTTCAGCAAGGTTTGCCAGCTGGCGCTGGGCTGCTTCTTCAATGTTCCGGTCAAATCGCTGCCGTGTGGACTCCATCCGTTTGATGGGAGGGATGCGAACGCTATCGCCGGTTTTAGTGCGATTGAGCGTACATGGAACACCTTCGCCGAGGCCAAAGCTGCAAACCAGAGTCGCCCATTGAGCTGAACTGAGGCTGATGGATGTTATAGGGCGTCGTGTAGCGCGCGCCGGGTTTTGCACACCATCCCTTTCAACCATCTGGCCTTCGTAGATCTCCAGCTCTATGATTTCAGCATGGCGAAGGTCAGAAGCGAATAAGGTCGTGCCGGTTGAGTGGATGCGGTTTACTGAAACCATCCCAAAAGCAGGGTGATTTGAAACGTTATCGCCCCGAACCTGGGTCATTTCTGGTTCAATGGGTTCTAATGCAAAAGACACTTAATCTCTCCTTTCAATAAACGCGAGGGGGATATGTGTGACACTGTAACCATCCTCTTGAATGTGGCGTTCGAATACTCGTTCCACAACGCGTCTGTCTGAGTTGTACATGTAGTTCCCGTAACGCTCATTAGTTACAACGTTCTCTCCCTTGGTCAGCCAATAGCAGTCAACTATCGCGATCCGAAAGGAGCGGGGCGTTGTAACGTCAATAAGTGGTATGTGTTTGAATTTCATATTCACTCAGCAAACAAGTTGTTTTCTTATGGGTCATAATGACAGAAAGAAAAAGGCGTCCAAATGGACGCCTTGTGTTTGTTACGGCTTGAACTGTACGAATGGTGGGGCGCTGTTGCCGCCTCCAGCGACATAAACCGGCGTCTTACCATCCCAGCGATTGATCGCCTCCAGTTGCAGCACTTCAGGATTACTACGAAGCGCCTGGCCGCGCAGGGTGATAGCGTTAGCCTCCGCTTCAGCACGAATGCGATTGGATTCGGCTTCACCTCGCGCCAACTCGATAGCCTTTTGGGCTTCAGCTTTGGATTGAGCGACTTCGTTCTCTACCCGCGCTGCTTTTTGGTTTGCTTCGATCTTGGCGTTAATGGAGTCTTTAACCTGCTTTGGATAATCCAGGTCAGTCGTCCAGCTCAGTTTCACAATGTGAATGCCAATAGGCTCAAGGCCGGCGCGCAGATCCTTGGTCACTTCATCGAGCAGCTTGGTTTTTCCACCGGCAGCCAGCTGAGTTATGTTCATGTCGGTGGAGTGCTTAATCAGTGCGTCCGAAATGTTCTGACGTAGATTGCTGGTGGTAATGTCATCAACGCCTTTGCGGTACGTCTGGAAGACTTTGGCCACCTTGTCAGGCTCGACAGCGTACTCAACGCCAACATGCGCGGAGATGGTCATGCTGTCCGAAGTCTGGAAGACGAACGGGTCTTGATACGTGTGCAGCTGGTTAAATGTTGGGAACTTGTACAGCTCTTCGTTAATGGTCAGCCAGTAGCGGCCAACACCAACAACCTGCTGCTGTACGCCCTTCTCAGTGCCATACAGATCGACTTTCACACCAACGTAGCCCGCAGGT
The DNA here is from genome assembly GCF_030337175.1 of Citrobacter sp. Ca225. Taxonomy (NCBI): domain Bacteria; kingdom Pseudomonadati; phylum Pseudomonadota; class Gammaproteobacteria; order Enterobacterales; family Enterobacteriaceae; genus Citrobacter; species Citrobacter sp. Ca225. Next base: position 96,403 of record NZ_JAOWCD010000072.1, read on the forward strand.
ACGGTTTCACGATCACACCCTGTCAGCGTGAATGCGGATGCTGCTAATAGCAGCGCGACAATTACCTTTTTCATTTCTTTTTGCGTTTCCATACATTTTTAGAAATGGTCACCAGGGCGACCGGATAAGAAAGAGCGATAACAACGGCCAAAACCATGGCGAAATCATCACTCAGTGAGAACAGTGCTGGCACAATGAATCGATACACCGCTAAGGCAGATGCAATCACTCCAATTGTGAAGGTGTAGAACTTAATCATGTGTTTTTCCGATGTTTTATAATGTCTATATAAAATAGGTAGTTACCTACCTAATTGCAATCAAAAAAGAAGGGGTGCGTTAGCTCCCCTCGATTAAATGGCTATTTGTTAGCCTTATGACTCTACTTCAGCGGTCTCTTTCGCGGCCTCGACTTTGGCGCGCTTATCGCTGTCGATCTTGGCCAGCGCCGCAACGATTTCTTCCATCGGCTTTTGGCGGTACATATCGACGATCTGAGATTTGGTGTATTTCTTATCGCCAATCTCAACGCGGCCAGAAGAGTTCTTTGGTAGCAAGCCTTCTTCAAGCATATGCTCAACCAGTGACTCCACCACATCGAGGCCGCGGTTAGTGTCGTAATAGAAATTCCAGCTGCATTTCTCGAATGGCGGCGCCACTTTGTTTTTAACGACTTCAGCACCTACGCACTGGCCGATCTTCTCTTTGCCATCCTTCAGCTGGCTTGCACCCAAACGGATGCGCACAGAAGCGTAGAACTTCGGTGAATCACCACCGGGTGAAGTGGTCGGATCGCCAAACATCACCCCAATCTTGGTACGCACCTGGTTCAGCACGATCAGAAGACAGTTGTACTGGCGGCACCATTGGGCAAGGGTAGGGAAGTTCGCTGAAGTTGCGCGCGCCAGAGCCGTGTTGTCGTTCATGTTCAGCTCGTCTTTATCCTTCGCAGTACCTTCAGCCATCTTGGTGAACTTCTCTGCTTTCGAGCGCGGCACCATTGATGCCAGTGAGTCGGTCACGATGACGATCGGCGCATCTTTGGGGATCAGCTCGTTGCTACGGATGGTGTTAAGCAGGATGCCGATGTTTTCCACTGAGTCCTCGAAGGTGTTTGGCTGTTTGTACACCCAAAAGCCTTCATCTTCGTCAGCATCTAATCCCATGCCCACCGCTAGGCCAACATCAAAGCTGTTTTCGTGGTCAAAGAAGGCTGCAACGCCACCCATACGCTGAGCAGCAATCATCGCTCTGGTGGCGAGAAACGTTTTGCCGGCAGAAGGTGGACCGAAGATCTCAACGATGCGACCAGCTGGCATACCTCCATCGTAGCGGCCAGAAATGGCGCGATTCAGCGGAGCATATCCGGTATCGAGCCACTGCTCGACTTTCTGGATAGTGTCATTTTTGCCCATCGCTTTATTCAGCGCCTGAGCGAGTTTTGATTTAGCCATGTGTTTTATCCTTGTGGTTTTATACGTTCTGCGGCTTTCGCCTCGTTCCACTCAATCGAGTCGCAATTAAGGTTTTTCTTTACGCGTGACAGCATTTTCACAACCTGATCTGAAACCTGCCCCAGCTCGCGTTTGGTAACGCTCATCCCGGCGCGTGACAGAATTGTTGGCAGACAGGTCACTGCGCTTTCCCCATGAAGGAAAACGACCTCTTTGGCCAGCGCGGTGTAGGTTGATGGGTGTCCGGTGAACAAAGAGCGGATCATGCGCAGTACCTTTCGAATGGCAGCTTGAACACGTCCATATCTTCAAGGAACGACCGGAAGTTAAGCTCCAGGCACATTTGCTCAAATGCTTTCTGGTCGCGCTCAGCTTTTACTGGCTCGATTACAGTCGGTGGGAATTGAGTTTTGATGAGGTTCATCAGTGACATGTTGCGCTTGAAGGCTTCGAGCATCCGACATTTGGTTTTCTCGTTGAAAGCGTTCTTGGCCAAGTTGTTAAATGCTGTTTTATGGCGACCTTTGTCGATGACAATGCTGCCGTCCATAATGCCCCGCACCATCGTTACAACGCTGCCGTACTCCGCAATGATCTCCTTGGCGCCACCGTCACCAATGCCACCTACAGCAGCAATATTGTCGGACTTGTCGCCCTGGAGTGCTTTGCCTTCGAGAAAGCCGCGGGGAGTTGCATAGCCAGTAAGCTCCGAAAACTGTTCGAAGTTGATCTGTTTATGCTGGGCATCGGCTCGTACTGTCACCCATGTAACCTTTTCACTAACCAGCTGAAGCCAGTCCTGATCGCCAGTGAGCAGATAGATGTGCTCGACTGCAGGTGAATCAACTAACTTCTCAACGAACATGCCGGCCAGATCATCAGCTTCGCCATCTTTGGCCGTGAACTGGTTTACGCCCAGCACTTTCATCATGTTGACGATGTAAGGCTTTTGCTTGGAAAAGCCTTCTTTCATCTTCAGCATTTCTGGGTTGTCGTCTCGGTTGGCTTTGTACTCTGGGTAAAATGAACGGCGGCGATCGCTGAATCCATCCCAAAAGACAATTGGCCGCGCGCGAAGGATGGAGGCGTAACGACGAACGTTTTTGACGAAGCCGAAAATCGCCTGCACTTCCATTTCACCGTTGTGAAGTTTCTCTTTCTGCTGCTGGTGGTAGTAGCCGAGGCTGTTACCATCGACGAATAAGTAGTTCAAGGTATGCTCCTTCCAAAAAGTAAGGCGTCCGAAGACGCCTACTTTCCGTCTATTCGACGATTACAGACCTTCCAGCTCAGCCAGAAGTGAATCCAGTGCCGGATCTGCTGCTGCAGGTGCTTCTGCCGCTGGCGTTGTTGCCGCCACTGGCTCAGCAACTTTTTCAGCTTCTGGCACGAACTCAGCTTCAACCGCACGAGCAACTTCTTCATCAACGATGGACGATGGCGCCGGGGTCTCCTCACGCGCAACAGCTGCTGCACCGTGAGTAGTCGCTGGGGCGTCGTCGTGGCCGGTGATGGAGCCGAAACCTGGCAGTGCTGCTGCTGAGGTGGTTGTTGATTTAACAGCGGCAATCGCAGAAGGTGCAGCGATTCCAATCTGACGGCTCATGTGACGCGTGGTAGCCAGCAATTTGGTTTCGTCAGCCTGGTTTGCGAAAGCAATCAGGTCATGCTGCTTGTTCCAGAACTTGTCTTCGATGTTGCCTTTGAAGACTTTGCGCTTAGGAGAGACGCTGTATTTGGTGTCGCGACCAGAACCGGTACGGGTAATGCAGAACGCATAGCCTTCAGTTTTGCTCAGCGGGTTACCAATTTCATCGGAAAGGTCTTCGCCGATAACTTTCAGAATGTCATCGAACACGGTTGCTGGCAGTTCAATCAGCTGGGTTTCTTTCGCATCAGCGAAATCTTCACGAGCAGAAAGTACGCCGTTAACCAGATAGCGTGGAGTGGCGCGCATTGCCTGAATGCGGTCTTCCATTGCTTTGTTTCCTTTGTGACGAGCTTTACCTTCCATCACCATTTCGCACAGCTGGCAAGCACGACCATGGGTGTGCTGATCACACACGTAGGCGGTGGTTGCTTCTTTGCCTTCGTCGTTCTGGTACTTAACGAAGTGCATACCCCACGTTTGATAGAAGACGCCGTCAGGATCGTCTTTGTTTGGGAACAGACGCAGGTAGTTATCGCCATCCTTCAGGCGAGCCATATCGACGTTGTTACCACGCTTAGCTGCGATGTCGCCGCGAGCTTTGCTGAGAAGGTTCATTAATGCTGATGACATGTGTTTCTCCATTATTGTTTTTGGCCGAGGGTGCATTGCACTTTGGGCAGTCGTGACTCGCTAACGAGCAAGCGCATAATAGCTAGTTAACTAGCTATAATCCAGATATAAAAACAGGGTATCAAGAGGGACGATTAAAACGTTCGGCACCCATGCGTTCGATTTCAATAATGGCGAGCTTAGATGCCTGCACGATCATGTCTTTTCGGTGGTTGAAGGCTGCAACAGCATGTTTGTACATGTCAGCCAGGTAGCGAGCATCATCCAGCTTTTGTCGATGAGATAGGTAGCTGACGCTGGTCTTTACCTTGGCATCGAGGATTGACTCGTTAAACTTGATGCCGTTCATACTCAAGTCTTTACGGTGAGTGTCATAAAGTTTGGCCTCAACCGCATCGAGACCGCGCTTAGCATCAGCCACATGTCTTTCAGCCTGCGCCAGTCTTGCACCGTACTGCATAAGCAGCACTGGTTGTCGTTGCCAGACTGCCTCAAGGTCGTCGCGATTAAACTCAAGGTCGATGATAATTTGGTCAAGAATATTGTTCATATTTAAGGTAGCTCATTAGCTATTTTATGGTTTGAAAAATTTACCATAATTGATCTGCATTTAATAATTTGTTGGAGATTTGCCGATCAGTGTTGCTTTGACTTTAGGTACGAAACATAAGGTGTTGTCTCGAGTCAGAAAAAGTTGTTAAATCTATGGGATTTTTCTCAATAAATTTAACTTGTCAATACGGATGGCGCTAAGTAAAAAAAATGAAAGAAAAACAGATAGAGTTTCTTTATCAATCGATTAATGATACCCAAGCCACTATTCGTGCAACAGATGTCAAGATTGGCTTCTTGTTTGTCGTTATCTTCCTTCCTTTGACTTCAGTTGAAGGTCTTTCCAAAGCGGTGGCAAAGCTTTGGACTTCTCCATACCACTTGGGATTTGTTTCAGTAATTACAGCACTCTTGTGGCTTGCCTCGGTATTTGTTTTGTTCAAAAGTTTGTCGCCAATAACTGATATAAAAAAACATATGATCGGCATAGTTCCAGCTGATACTTTTTATATGGGGGGCATGCCTCTCATAGGGAAGAAGGATTTCTTTAGCATCAGTGATGTTAGAGCAACTCAAGATGTTCAAACTTATCTATCAGCTTTACCTCAAGATGAACAGAAATTACTTGAAGAACTAGCTAGTGAAAAGATGAAAGTATCTTTAATTCGTAATGTTAAAAATCTTCGTGTCAATGTATGCACTAACTTGACTTTGGGATGGCTTACTTTAGGTATGTTTCTATCTACTGTATATTACTTCAATTTTGGAGTTCAGGCATGAATAATGATCAGCGGGCAATAATCGCTAACTTAGTTGATAGGTCTCTAAATCAAGCTGAATACCATTGGGGTAATGGTGGATATAAATTAATAGCAGAGAGTAGAGTCGGCACCGAAGCCTTCAATAAGAGTGCTATGGACTCTGCCCCAAGTCAAATACCTGGGCATGAAATAGTTATGGAAGGCGAGACGATAGTAGACGATTTCATAGCTATTGTTGCCGACATGCGCAATTCTACAGATCACATGCTTACTGCCAGTAATTCGATTAGGCTTGAGGGAATACAGCGTGTTTTTTATGAAACATCTGCTCTGTTGCCTGCTCTTGAAAAAACAATAAATATATATAAAGGTGGTGTCACTGAATATTTAGGTGATGGTGTGCTTGGTTTTTTCAAAAAAGAAGAAGAAAAACCGGATCAGTACATTTACGATGCTCACAATGCGGCTAAAGATTGCTTAAATAATACTTTAGATATTGTAAACACTGCCTTAGAAAATAGATACGACCTTCCGCCCTTGAAGATTGGTATTGGATTGGCACTTAGCAAGGCGCTGGTAAGCCTTTCTGGAATTGAAGGAGCTAGACATGCTAAAGCATATGGGGAATGCGTGTTCAGAGCAACTAAACTTTCAGGTGGCAACAATGTTATTCTTATTGATAGCAATTTGAGAGCAGCCTGGCCTTCCTCAAAAGGCGGCAGGTTGTCATTTGTACCAAGTGATATAGGCAGAGGTGGCGTTCAAGGTTATCGGATCAACGTCGGATAAATAAAAGGGGCGGAAGCCCCTATTTTTAGAGGTTATAATGGAACTGAGTTCTGAAGCCAAAGTGCGGGCAATAAATGAGTTGATTTCTCGAAAGAATATCATTAAAAATAAAGAAGATATTTGTTTTGGAAGCCGTGTTACTCAAAGGACCTTTGATGAAATTGAGGTGGCTATAAGGGCTTTATATCCTTCAGATCATGATTTTGTTAGTGAGTGGAAGGAGATCTCAGTGGTTATTAAAAAAACCGATATGAAATCTTACGATAGAGCCCTGGACTATAATGTCGTTCGCGATGATATAATAAAAAACACCATTGGATTAATCAATAAAATAACATCTGATTATAATAAATATAGAGGCAAACTGTTTGGTTCTGCTAATGTTGACTCGCTTTCAAAAGCCATAAATATATGTAGGCGATTCGGTCTGGTCGTGGATGTTATGAAAAACAGATATGCTTCAAGACCACCATTGTTGATGAATGATGAATATGATGTGCAAGACCTACTCCATGCTCTTCTAAAAATTGAATTTGATGATATTAGAAGTGAGGATGGCGTTTCTTCAACATTTAATCGGAATGCCCGCATCGATTTTGTTTTACATAAAGAAAAAATTGTAATCGAATGCAAAATGACGAGGGTGGGTCTAAATGATAAAGAGATTGGAAAACAGTTAATAGAGGATATTCTGAAGTATACAAAACATCCAGATTGTGGGCATTTAATTTGCCTTGTATATGACCCTGCAGGATTAATAGTAAATGAAATAGGGATACAAAACGACTTAGATAATTATAAAAATGTATTGAGTACAACGTTCCTAAGAGTTAAATAATTAAAGGCGCTATACAGCGCCTTTTGCTTACACTGCTTGTATCATTCTCGCAGCTCTTTGACGGCGGTACTCGGCAACGTTGCCAAACTTCTCAGCCTCAGTAAACTCATTAGCCACCTTTGTTACCAGGCTGTCGCGGTACGCTTTCAACTCGTCCAGCTTTTCTAATGCCTTGCCAGAATTACCGATGCTGTCAACGAATCGACGCATAAGAGGATCGTAAGCGACTTTGAGCATTGCTTTGGCTGCCTTGCGTAAACGATTAGGGACGCGTTCGCCATCGTATTTGGCGCTGGCCACGGCCAGCTCAAGTGTCATGGTGCGGTCGATAAACTCCCAGAAGTTAGAGCGGTTGATAGCTTCACGCGCTTTCTCGATCATCTCTGGTGATAATTCAGTGCTTGAACTCATGAGTTAACTGCCTCCGCAACGTCAACGAGGATCTGCTCCAGCTTTTCGCCTTCTTCCGGGCGGAAGTGGAGGATGTTAGGGTTGAAGCCATAAAAAACCGTGACATCTAGCTCCGACAGATACTCCTTGCGGCCAACAAGATCTGATGGCTTCGACTTGTTGTTAAACAGGCTGGTGGACTTAGCACCGCACGTAAGGATGTACGTTGGTCGCACCAAAGCCACTTCTGCTTTGATGAACTCGTTAAACTGGCCTAACTCGTCTTTGGTGTAGTCCTTTTCCTTGTCCTTCACCTTCTTGCAGACGCCGGTCACGTACAGATCGCCCATCTTCAGATCACCGGCAACCAGCAACTTCGCCTTGAAGTCGTCGTAACCGTTCTCCATGAAGTAACCGGTTTTGCCATCGTTACCGTTGGCGTTGTCGAGGATGATCATCAGACGCGGCTTGATGCCGATGCTCGGACGAATAAGCTCATCACCCAGCCCCATTTCAGCGGCCATATTGGTCATCAGCACGTTTACTTCAGCCTGGCGTTTCGGGTTCATTTCAAACTGGCGTGTCGCTTTTACCGCATCGATCACCAGATTACCCATCAGCTCCGCCTGGTCACGGCGACGCTCTTCGGAAGTTGCGGGTACGCTACCGGGAATGATGCTGGCGAATGCACCGACACGATCGAGAGAATCACGAACACGGCTGTTGCAGGCGCGCTTCTCAACCGCCTCTTCAAACTGCATGATGTCGGTGAAATGGCCTCCCACTTTCGCCCGGGCGCGCATGATCGCCTGGCATCCATTCTCTGAGCATCCTTTAACAGCTGAGAAGGGCGCATACAGCACTTGCGTACCATCTTCCATCTGACGGATCTCAATGCGGTTGGTCGAAATGTTTACATCTGGTGGCAAGATGCGAATGCCAAAGCTCAGCGCGTCTTTAACCAGCCCCTGATGCTTGTCATCGCCCAAAATAGTCAGCGCTGCTGCGAAGAATTGGGCAGGGTAGTGCGTTTTCATGAACATCGACTGATAGCTAATCAGCGAGTAAGCCACTGAGTGAGATTTGTTGAACTGGTACGCCCCGTTTTTCTCAAACGCTTCCCAGATCTCTTTTGCTTTGCTATCACTTAGTCCGGGCTTCGTGGAAATCGTCTCTAAAACTTTCATTGGTGCCTCTTAATCACAATCCATGTATTAATTTTCGCAGCTCAGATACGGCATCCAAGCTGCGTTAAACGGTTAGATGCCCAGAACGTCGGCGCCATCGTGCATTGCTTCTTCGATGGTTCGCAGCTTGCCATCGGCACATTTGAAGTGCTCCGCGCGGTGGAACTGGCGAGTGGTTCCGTCTTCTAGCTTCACCTCTATCCAGCCAGCCTGGGCTTGCTCGATAAACTGGCTACCGACCTTCTTCATCTTCTCCATGTCTTTTTTACCGATCGCTTTACGGACGCCATCAGCTTCCGCGAGCGTGAAGCCGGCCAGCAGCTGCGTGGCCTTCATGGTTTGTTCCTGATAGAGAATTACCCCATTGGTCTCAGAGGTCAGCTCATCGAGCACCTGGTGGATGGAATCAGCCTCTTTGAAGCCTTTGGCCACCGAAACGTAGCTGTCCAACATTCCAGATTCGATCGGGCCAGGTCGGAATAATGCTGTCGTGGCGACAACTGTTTCAAAGCTCATCGGATCAATGCCGCCGCCCAGATCCTTTAGCAGCTTACGCATCGAACCTGATTCAAGCTGGAACACGCCCTGAGTGTGGCCACCGGCAAAGCCATCAAGAACCTTTTTGTCAGTTAGTGGAATTGCATCGAGATCAATCACGCTGCCCGTGGCTTCTTTCACGTATTGCTGCGCATAAGCCAGCAGATCGAGCGTAGCGAGGCCGAGCACGTCCAACTTAATCAATCCCATGGATTCGCAGTAACGCTTGTCAAAAGCGATTACACGCGCATCCCCGCGTCGCTCAACCGGTGTGCGCTCTGTCAGTTTCACACCGGCTACGATCATGCCAGCTGCGTGACGGCCGAATCCGCGCATGAGGCTTTGCAGTTTGGTGGCCGCATTAAAAGCGTCCGGGTATTTGGCTGCGTATTTGTCCAGGCTGGAAAGCTCTTCGCGCATCTCTTCGAGTGACAATGAATCGTCATCGACAAAGCGCAGGTCTTTCGATACCGCCATATCAGCTGAATCCACGCCAAATATACGTGCGGTGTCGCGCAGTGCTGAAGCTGCACCGAGGTATGTGAAGTTGGGAATACCAGCGACGTAATCCTCCCCGTAACGCTCACCCAGGTACTCAATGACCTCGTGGCGACGTGCCTGGCTAAAGTCCAGATCAGCATCGGGCAAGTCGAGACGTTCAGGGTTAATGAAACGTTCGAACAGCAATCCATGGCGAATAGGGTCTACGTTTGTGATTCCCACGCACCAGGCGACAAGAGAGCCAGCGGATGAACCGCGGCCAGGCCCAACAGGAATCCCGGCGCCGCGAGCGTAATTCATCAGGTCGTGAACCATAAGGAAGTAGCCACAGAAGCCAAGGCGAGTTAAAACATCAAGTTCGTACTTCAGGCGCTCAACATAATCACGGTGCATTGTGGCTGGTGGTGCATAGCCGAACTCTTTGGTGCTAAGGCGCTTCCTCAGCCCCTCTACAGCGAGTTTACGCAATGTGGCTGGCTCATCATCTGCCATGGTTGGTAAAGCGGGTTCCAGCGGGTGCCAGCGCCATGTACACGCATCAATGATCGCGTCCTGAGTTGTTGAGACCATTGCTGGCGTGACGTTGACACCCATCCGCACCGCAAACTCCTTCAATAGCTGGAGTAAGTGGCGGCGATCATTAACGCCATTGTCACGTTGATACGGGATTCGCATACGGTGCAGCTGGTCGATTTTGATGTTGTTCAGCACCATATGCGCGATGTCTTTGATGTCAGCGTCAGTGGGTGCCTCGTAGTAAGCAGGGTAGAACGCCACCGGCTCAATCTTAAGAGCACTGGCCACCTTGAGCGCTTTGCTATTCAGCTGGTCATAGAGTGGGGTGGCAATCGGATAAACGGCGCAGTAAAAGTTCTCACGGCCGCCAGCGTGAACCAGCTGGGCGATAATCTTCGCGAAGTCCGGGCGCTGGAATACGCTTCCCATGTCCGAGGTCAGCAGGATGATGTTGCCTTTGGCGAACGTAGCCAGCAGCTGCGCCAGCTCAAGACGGGGAACGTGATAAAACTGCTCGCGTGTGTTTGCCAGCGTCATCAGTTCGCAGAGATCGACATAGCCCTGCTCGTTCTTGATTAGCGCCGTGAAGCTGTAGTTACGCGCGCGCGTTAATGATTCCATACATCCTTTAGACTCCTTCGCGAGTCGAGCGCGGTGCTCGTATGTAGGATCGTCAACCAGATTCAGCTTCACACCACAAATGACCGCAACATCGTCACCAGCCGCCATCTGCAAGGGGATTACGGATGCCAGATTCATGCTGTCAGCGGAGATCACCGACGAGTAACCCATTTCGCGGGCTTTCTCTACGGCGCGCTCTGCCTTCAAAGACGACTCACCCAGGGAGAAGTCAGTTCGTACCATTAATGCTTTCATGTGCTTTTGCCTTACTTGTCTTTTTTTATTTTGTCGTTTGGGAAGCCAGCGAACTTCCCGTAAATCTTGATAGCGGTCTCTTGTGCCTTAACGAAGCAATCCCGCTTGCTGGAACATGCCATGCAAACGGGATTAGTTTCAGAGGCTGCTATCAGTGAACCAAAGCAGCCTTTGCTCATACGAAAATGCGATCCGCAATCTCGCGCGCTGCCTGGGCAGACGCTGAAGGGAGTTTGTTGATGAATGCGCGTTGCAGACCAGCTGGAATGTCACCGCGGCGAATACCAACCTGAAGAGACAGCAGCAGCTCGCGCGGCCCAATTGGTTGTGAGATCACGCTGGTTTCGTAGCCTTCACGAATAAGAGTTGCGAAGCGCACCAGCTTCTGAGCGAAATCATCTGTAGCGCCTGCTTTGATCAGCATGTTGGTTTCGGCGCGCTGGCTCATGTAATGAACTTTCGAGACAATCCCAAAACGTGAGAAGTTGGCGGCGTTCTGCAGGTTTGTGCCCTGGTACAGTCCTGTTTCGTCTCCAGATCCGTTGGTGTTGCCGGTGGCGATGAATGCAAAGCGTTTATGAGGTGCTACGCGGCGCCACTCTGGGGTTGCTTCTTTGATGACAAGCCCTTCACCCTCCAGCACTGGCTGGTAGATGCCCAAAATCTGAGGGAATGCGAAGTCGTATTCATCTGCCAGATATACCCAGCCGTGACGCATTGCCAGAGCCAATAAGCCAGGCTCGAAATAAGTTGAACCGTCTCGTGCCAGAATCTGCCCGGAGATATGCGCTTCTTCCGTCGAAGCGGTGTGCTGAGAGCGGATGACCGGTCGATTCATCAAAGCGCAAAGCTGGGTTGGGAGAGAGGTTTTGCCAGTGCCTGCGTGACCCCACAGATAGCCTGGAATGCCCAGCTCCATCATCATCAGGACATCTTTGATAAGCTCAAAGTCACCGTATACGTAATTGTCTTTGGCCACCGGAACGAACTCTGGGAATGGCGTGTTTACGTTCACCGACACCTTGAGCGGCTGGTTCAGTGCGGTGGACAGGTTTTTCAGATCGACGCCAAGCAGTTCGTGCGCGGCCACCATCTCGACCTTGTATTCCTCAGTGCCGATGTACCCAACCTTAACGGTCGGTGCTTTTGTCTCAGCTGCTTGCATTTCCTGCTTGCGAGCCTGAATTGTCTTGATGGCCAGGGGTGAAATCGTTGGCGCATCGGGGAACTGAGATGTGTACGCCGCGATGATGTCTTCTACCGCGCTATTCTTGTGCTCATCAGGAATGCCGGTGCATTTGCTCTGAAGATGCGATTTAAGGTGGTGGAACTCGCAAGAACACCAATGGCAGGTGATGGTTTCCTTCGCTGGGGTGTCTTGGACTTGGACGGCGCTCATGTGCTTTTCCTTTCTCGTTTTTGTTTATCTGGTGCTTATAGTAATTATTTTAAGATAAAAAGATAAGTAGCTGCCTACTTATCTTCATCGGCATGACTTAGCCAAGTATCAATTGAGACAATTTCCTCACGACGGTGGCGCCAAGGTCTTCCACTTTTTTAACCTCAACGTTGTTCTTGTAGAACCGGCTGGGAGCATCCGTGAGAATGCCGATGCCCATCAATTCGATAAGACCACTGCCTTCGATTGACTCCGCCACAGCTTTCAGATGGTCGCTGAAATCATGGCCGATGCCAGCTGGCGCACCGTCACTCATGACAAGCATGATTTTTTTATCCTCAGTGCGGCCAGCAAAGTGCTGAGCTAAAGCCATAATTGATTCACCATCAATGTTGTCTTCAAGGGGGAATCTCTCTGACAAGCAGCCTAAGCGTTTGCGTGTGGTGGGCGTGTTTGCTCGTTCGTGCCAACCCTTGATAGTGGGGAGCATCAATGATTCATAGCGGTTGTAGCCGCGACCCATCTTCCTTGCTGCATCGATGTCACAGCCTGCAGTTGTAAACCCGGTAATGATGTTCGGAACATTTATGCGATCGAGCGCGTCAGAAATTGTGTAGGCGCAGGCCAGTGCGAGACAAATTTTCGAACCCTGCATCGAGCCAGACAAGTCGATAACCTGCTGCACACAAGCGTTTACTGCCTTATGGTCTTCCTTGCGACGGAATACGCGGTCATCGTTCATAGACAGTCGGTACAAATTAGCGCTATGCACTTTTCCACGACGTTGACCAGGTACGAACTGGACTTTGTTACGGCTCGCAATGGCACGTTCAAGGTCTTTAGCCAGTGTTGAAGCCGATCCATCAGCGAGACGACGCTCGACATTCGAGGCAAATAAACTGGTGCCTTCGTCGTCGATACGCCAGTTCTTTAAACCACGGTTAAGATGGATGCGGCCAAAAGCTTTATGAGTTTTGCGGAGATGGTTCTCAACTTCATCAATCGGGCCAATAAAGTCGTAGGAGCGTTGATATGGGCGATATGAGCCTTTTGGCACACCTTTCAGCTCGTTGGCCATTACCTCGTTGAGCGCTTCCTCCATGCCTTGCTCTGGAGCCACCTCAGTGCCTTCCAGCGCCTTAAACGCTGCGTCCAATGGAATTTCACCAGTACCGCCATCTTCTTCGTTTAGATCGCCCTGGGTGGCTTCCTGACGACCATCACTTTCTAGATCACCTGGTGTGCTTTGTTGGTCATTTGAGTTGGCCGCTGAATCAGTATCGTCTGCACCGCCCGAACCACTTTCAGGCTGCTCATTATCTGGTTCATTGTCGTCCGACTCGCCCTCAAATCCACCAAACCCTTCAGACTGATCAGATTCCTCTTCACCTTCTGGTTTACCATCACCATCACCATCACCTGATGTAGCTGGGGCGTCATCCTCGTGAGCGTCACCATCTTTAGGCTGGGAGTCATTAGCGTTGCTGGAGTCAGTATCTGATTCAGAGCCTTCTTCCTTATCTTTTATATTATCTTCATTACTATTATTTACAGGAGCAGGCTCTTCTTCTTCCTGCGTCTCATCATCACTGCCAGGCTTATCACTAACAGATTCATCATTTGATTTAGTAGGTTGTTCACTACCTACATGATCAGGCGAATCATTTTCCTCCGAATCACCATGTCCAGATTCACCTTCTGGTTTCTCCATTTCTTCCTTTAAAGCCAGTGAAATGCGGCCTGCCAGCTTGATGCAATCTTCGGTGCTCATCAACATTGGCACAGCAGCCGGCACACCACCTTTACTTAGTTTTGATACAGGATCGCGAACATAAGCCCAATACGGCTCCATGAACTCAATAAAAGGCGTTTGTCCCGCCCAGGCACGTAAAGCTGGCATTAACAGGAACTTTAGAAAGAGATCCCGCGGGTTACGTGATAAAGCCTTTAGTGCATCATCCACTTTCGGAACGAAAAGTTTTTCAATTACATGCCGTTGCGTGTTGACAAGGTTGCGTTTAGAGCCAGAAAAAACCTCACCCATGCGTCGTTCAATGAAGGTGTCTTCAACAGCGTTCCAGAGGTGAAAAGCTGGGCTGTCTTTCTTTTCGAGTAGCTTAAATGCTAGCTTCGAGTCGGTGAAAAGGAGGTGGGCGACTTCATGGTCAAGGAAGCCACGGATCGCGTTCATGAGGCCATCAGTGGCATCATCTGGCAGAGAAGGTAGGTTCACCATGCAAGGCGTCCCATCTTTGTTGTATTCGACGTATGCGCGGCTTCCACGTTCTGCCACAGGAATGTCTTTACCGGAGAGCATGACAACAACCTTGCGAACACTTTCGCGAAATATCTGAACCTCTTTTCTAATTTTTTGTTTGTTTTTCATGTGCTTTTCCATTTCTTGTTTATGAAAACAATTTGTTTTCTGAGTGTTGATAATAACATTGCGCGCAATGAATGAGACCATTAACGCGCAGGCTAGTAACAAGGTTTGGATTTTAAGAAAGGCTAAAGAGAATTAAAGAAAACGTGTGACCAGATTGGTTTCGCCAGTGCAGGCAAGGGTGTACTTCATTTGCGCAATGCTGATGTGAAAACATGCGACGGCGTCGTCTCCGCAGTCAATGTCAATACCGTTGCAGCGAAGGATAATGTCAGAAACTAAATGGTAAGGAACGGCGATAATCATACCTACGCCAAGTGCCTTCAAGGAGGCGATTAGATCATCCATAAACAACCTTTGAGACAGTTCTTATTTAATGAGGCGGCATCTTATACGGTATGTAACAAAAATCAAAGGTTTTATATCAAAAATAATTCTCATTACGCCTTGAGATATGGACGTATTCTGAATAGTTAGTGGGTTACTTATCGTTATGCAGGGATAACCCTTTACTTACTTTCTAGCCGGTAATACACTCAGGGCAATGGTGCAAATGACACCTCTCTATTAAGAATTATTTCGCATAAGTAAGCAGGAAAAAAATATATTATGGTCGCTAAAAAAGGTAACCGCATTTCAGCGTTTATTGAGGGGCTAATTTTGACCTCCCCAAAGTCCCAGACTCAGATCGCATCTGAGATTGGCTACGAAAACGCAAACAACCTTTCCAATATCAAAACCGGCCGACTGCCGATGCCATTGGAAAAAGTATCCCTTCTCGCTGAAGCTCTTAGCACAGATGAGACCCGCTTTATGATGCTGGTGCTGGAAGAACGATACCCGGTCATCCACCAATTCATAAAGAAAAACCTCCCTGGTCTAAGTGACGAAGAGCGCCAGATAATCAATGCCTTAAGAGACAAAACAAAAGCATCCGGCACTCTTTCAGATGAAAAGCTCAAGAAGATACTTGCCGCAATCGAAAATTAACGACACCAAGCCCAAGGCGACTGTTTGAGAGATCCAGGCGGTCGCCTTTGTATTTGTGGCTCAAATCCTCCACCCCCTCGCTTTCGACTATATTAAACAAAAATACTGAGTATTTGTACAGTGCTTCTTGCATTTGATCTATATAGTCGTGCCTATCGTATACACGATCTATGCCTTCAAGGCTTTGATTTAAAACCTTTCTTGATACGTCACTCGGTACATCCAAGCTTGCCAGGCAGCTTCTTGCAGTCCTGCGGAGGTCACGCGGAGTGAAAGGCTCAAGCGCAAGCATTTCAGGTGTTTCAAGGATTCGGCGTAGAGATTGGCTGATGGCCACCTTAGACATCGGTCGGCCCGCTTTCTTATTAGATGGGCATAGCCATTCGCTCCCCTCGCCCGCGGCAAGCAGCCGTTCGATACAGAGTTTCATAATCGGGCTGATGGGCAACCGGTGGTCTCGATTCGACTTGTTGCGACGACCCTGGTTCCATATGTTATTGGTGAGGTCAAACTCAGCGGATTTTGCACGTAGTATCTCGTCAGGGCGTCGAGCAGCAGCAAGCGTCAATCTGGCAGCCCAGCGCGTCACCTCGCAGACTTCGAAGTAATCCCATACATGCCAGAACACCCAGATTTCAGCGTCGGTTAGAGTGCGCTCCCTGGGCTTAGGGTTTGAGCCACCAACTTTGTTCAGTGGAATGTCGCCAACTGGTGAGTTCTCCAGATACCCCTGAAACACGCACCAGGCTAGGAATTGCTTCATTATGGAAAAGACACGTTTTCCCTGAACAATTTTGCCTTCCATGATCAGCGGGTTAGTCAGCCGGTTAACGACCACTTTTGTGATTTTGGACAGAGGAAGATCGCCAATTTTAGGCAAAACATGTATCAAAATACAGTGGACGCCAAGCTCGGGTCGGCGGCGAGTCACTAACAAAGATAGCCGAGTGAAAAGCATGAATGCTTTCCTGAATGCCGGGTCGGAATCACTGAAATCTTCCAGCTGGTCAAGCGGCGACTCGATGACGGTCTGCAAAAACGCGATCGTCTCTGCGGAACAGTTCTCTGCTGCCTTAGCCAAATCAAAATCACTGCGCATATGCGAAACCTCTTTTTTAGGGTCAGCATAGCTCGGATTTTACAATGATTCCATACTATATAAGTATGGAATCATTCACTTGCGATTTTTTGAAATCTGGAACCCAAATGGGCAACCTTGTACACTCAAGTAAAATGTCTCGGTTTAGTGATTTCCAGTATAGGAGAGTTCTTGTGGGAACGGTAATTTCGTTATCAGTGTCAGGAGTGGATGTTACGTGGAGCAAGAACTCTTTAGGCATTGATCATGGTGAGCTTTTTCAAAGCAAAGACCACTATATCAGGCCACTCGATTCGGAAGAGTTGGAAGAGGGGGAAGAACTACTCAACGACCCTGAACATATTTTATTTCGAACCGTATTACGAAGACCTTTAGGGGATGTATTGAGAAGGCTTGAGCTTTTAGGGTATACACTAGGGACGGCGAGAGCAGAATATGATTTGATGGTGAAAAAATATATTAGTGACCGAGATGGTTACATAAGCTATGCACATGATAGTACAAATGCACATCAAGAATTAATGTCTTTCGATGAGTTTGTTTCATTTATTAAATTGCATAACCTTTCAGAACTTGATGGGGAATATGTTAACTTAGTTGACCGCAACGAAAACAAGTCTAGAGTTAGGGGGCGTTTTACAGATGAAAATGTATTAAAAAGGATTCCCTTCTATCAAAACGAGTTTGAATCTGCCTGGTCCGAAAAAAATGGATTCGGAAATCTTATAAATATCCTGCATCCGTATTCTGTTCTAAGAGTTTTAGCAGAAAATGAATCAAACAGAAATGAATTTGTCGAATGGGATTATGGCGCACTCGTTTCTAATGGATGGGCAAATCTAAATGATGTTGTAGCAGGGGCTTCTAGGCTTAGTACATTCCTCATAGCAACTGAAGGTAGTTCTGATTCGAATATACTTGAAAAAGCACTGGAATTGTTGCGGCCAGACATAAAAGATTATTTCAAGTTTATCGACATGAAATCAGGACATCCATTCCCAGGCACAGGAAATCTTCTAAAGTTCGCTGATGGGCTAGTTAAAATAGATGTGCAAAATCTTATCGTCTTTGTTTTGGATAATGATTGTGAAGGGATTGAGGCTTTTAATAAAATACAATCATTAAACTTACCAGATAATATGTCCTGTATGCACCTTCCAGACCTGGATGACTTTTGCGCTTTTCCTGCTCATGGGCCTCATGGTATTACTAATGAAGATGTAAATGGCAGGGCAGTTGCTATCGAATGTTATCTTGATTTGACTTTGACTGATTACGAACCTGCAATAATTAGATGGACAAATTACAAAAAAGAATTGAAGAATTATCAAGGCTCTCTTGAAAACAAAGACTATTACACCAAAAAATTTATGGCATTAAGAGAAAATAGTCAGGAGTTTGAAGGATATGATTTTTCTAAAATATCCAAGGTATTAGATGAGATGATAGCAACTTGTTCTAAAATCGCTGTATCTATAAGACATAAACAGCTTGAAGCAATCTACCCCGAGGTATAATTAGAATAGGCTCCGAAAGGAACCTTGTCTTAGAACATATTCGCTGAAAACTGAATGTAGCCGCCCACCGGCTTGTCATCAACGAAGATCTGGGGCACTTGTCTTACCGGCTGGCCAACAAGTTCACTCAGCTCTGGTGCACCGATCCCGGCGACCTGGATGTCGATGTATTCAAACGTCAGCTTGCCCTGGCTCTGTAGTTGTTCGGCCAGCTCCTTTGCGTTTTTGCAGTAGGCGCACTGTTCTTTGCCATAAATTTTCACTTTTACCATTCTGTTCATCACTCAATGTTTGTTTTAAAAGGTAGACCTCAAGTGGCCAAATTTTTGCAATAGCGTTGCGGCGCGCCAGCTGGCGGCTCAACTCAGGATCAAAGTTTTCTTTGCTAACACACGCATTCTCGCCCGTGACAGTGTAACCGTTTGTCAGTAGCAAATAGCAAAACGTATGACGGTCGGCGGCCGTATTAGCCCACCAAGCTGTATCGACGCCCTGGTTAGCTGATCGAATGCCGTCGTAAGCTGAGAAATAATGTTCTTCAGCAATCAGGCACTCGATGTGCTCCAGGGTAACGCGCGGTGCGGTTAGTCCTTTGTCGAGCAGCTGCTGTTCCAGTTCTGCGTCTGTCATTTCACGATCACCCAATCTTCACTGAGCATATCGGTTTGGCTGGCCAGCCACGGTACGTTCTGCCCGTCTGCAGTACGCATATAGATGTATGGGAGCGTCATGTCACTGTCAGCGTCCGGGCGTTGCAGCTCAAGCCACATCCCTTTACCGTTCCAGCCCTTGCGAGCCACACGATCACCCTCTTTAAGCAGCTCGATGGCGATACCAAACGAGACGCCAAATGAAGCAGCGAAACCTGCGTCTGCGAGCGCCAGATAACCTTTCTCAAACGCTTCTGCCGGTGAATACGACTCATAGCCGTCTTCATAGCGAACAAAGTAGCCACCGACTTCTGGTTGGTGGCGAGCAACCCAGGCGCGGCCAACTTCAATCTCTACGATGCTTTTGTGGAGACCCAGGCCGATTGCAGTGCCGGTGATTGAAGCGATTTTTGCGGCGCCAACCACCTTGATGCTTTGGTACTCTGGCAGTTTAACTTCTGACATTTTTGATTCCCTTCGTGAGTATGTAGGCGTCCATTGCCTAATAAATTCGTGACCAGAATAGCCAATAATATTTGGTAGGTCACTACCTATTATTCTTGGCTTGTAAATCGAGCCAGAAACGGGGTTTGAGGGCCAATGGAACGAAAACGTACGCTAAGAAGTTAATTCATTGTTTAAATTGAAATTTAGTTCTCTCAGTTCCCCCTTCAAAATATCCTCCGGTAGCGTAAACGTATAATGCCCCAGCATATTGATATGCCCGTGCATCAGTGGGGACAACCGGGCGATATCTTCAACCCCGATTTCTTCTCCATTACTGCGTATCCAGCTCAGGGCTTCCTGCATATAAAGTGTGTTCCACAGTACCACTGCGTTAGTGACCAGGCCCAGTGCCCCCAGCTGATCTTCCTGACCTTCACGATAGCGCTTTCTGATCTCACCGCGCTGCCCGTAGCAGATCGCCCTCGCCACAGCATGGCGGCCTTCCCCCCGGTTTAGCTGCGTCAGGATCCGCCGACGATAATCCTCATCATCAATATAATTAAGAAGGTACAGCGTCTTGTTGACGCGCCCCACTTCCATGATCGCCTGTGCCAGCCCTGATGGGCGCGAGCTTTTCAGCAAAGAGCGAATGAGTTCTGAAGCATGAATGGTGCCCAGTTTCAGCGAACCGGCGGTTCGCATCATCTCATCCCACTGATCCTCGGCTTTCGACAGATCGGCACAACCACGTGCCAGTTCGTCCAGTGCACCGTAATTTGCCGATTTATCCACTCGCCAGAATACCGCTTCACCGGCATCGGCAAGCCGGGGGGAAAACTGGTATCCCAGCAGCCAGAAGAGGCCAAAAATAATGTCGCTGGTACCGGCTGTGTCTGTCATGATCTCAACCGGATTCAGCCCTGTCTGCTGCTCCAGAAGGCCTTCCAGCACAAAAATGGAATCTCGTAATGTGCCGGGGACAACGATGCCGTGGAATCCAGAGTACTGATCAGAGACGAAGTTGTACCAGGTGATGCCACGTCCGGAACCAAAATATTTTCTGTTAGGTCCTGAATTGACGGTTTTCACCGGCGTGACAAAGCGCATGCCATCAGCTGAAGCCACTTCGCCACCACCCCAGCGGCCAGCAAGCTCCAGTGTGGACTGAAAATCAACCAGGCGGGCATTGGCGCTGACCAGCGTTTCTGCCCGGAGGTAATTCTGTTTTACCCAGCTAAGCCGGTGGCGCGTCAGCGCCGGTATATTGTGCTTTATCAGCGGTTCCAGCCCGATATTGCAGGCCTCTGCCATCAGGACCGCGCACAGGCTGATGTGCAGATCCTGTGCCCGGGCCCCGGATTCACTGACATGCGTAAACTCACGTGTAAATCCCGTTCTGGCATCTATTTCAAGCAACAGTTCCGTCAAATCTACTGGCGGGAGTAGCAGCCTTACCCGACTGTTGAGACGATGCAACGATGGTGGCTCCTCCAGTTTCTCCAGGCTGCTGATAGTCAGGGAAGGATGTTTACCGTCATGGCAAATATGAACCTCCGCATTTCCTTCAAAGCGGGATGCGACGGTTTTCCAGGTTTCATCTAGCTGGACCGCCAACTGTTGCACGCCTTTATGTCCATCAGTGGGATGTCCCAGCGCCCGGCAAACGGGGACCCGCTGAGCCTGCCATTCTTCCCCCTGCAACAGCTTCTCGCGGGGATTTCCCCAGCGATCGCTGTTTTCGAGCCAGATGTCCCTTCGACGTAGTGCATCCTGAAGGCGCTCCAGCAGACAAAGCGAGTAACCGGCACGCTGTATCCGGCCCTCCGCATCGTATACCAGGCGTTTCCAGGGGCCGGTAATAATATGTTCAGGCGCATTGTCCAGGATGCGCTTTTTCGAGCCGTTCAGTTCGGTCAGATAATGAATGGCGGACAACGTATGTTCTCCGGCTGGCGCTGCCTGGAAATGCAGGTCGCGCAATACCGCCGGAAGAAAGCGCTTTACCCGCCCGTACTGCTCCACCATTTCGTCATGGAAATTGTTGTTCTGAGGCCGGGCCAGCTCATTTACCTTGCTGACGGATTCTGCCAGCCTGCTTTTCGGTATGCTGTTGAATATGGTCTCCCTCAGTTCAGCATCGTCAGCCTGTTCATCCAGCAACAATGAACATGCCCGCGCCAATATTAGCGCAGCACGATCAAGATCTTTAAGCGTCCTGAGCCGTTTTTTCTGCCCCGTTTTCTTCGCCGCACGAGTGATATCCAGTATCAGCATATCGAGCACATCAACGGCCTCATCCAGCGCCGCAGTCTCCTGCGCTTTAACGAATGCTGTGAGTACGGCCAGTTTTCTCTGCTGTGGCATTCGCGCGATATATTTTACCGACGCCATGCCTGCGTAACGGGCCAAATTACGCAGTTGTATAGCAGGCAGACCGGTAAAATTCAGTCGGGAAAATTCCAGGTTTCGCAGCCGGATATATCGCTCCAGCGCTTCGGTAAATGCCGGGCCGCTGACGGTGACCGGTCCCTTTTTCAGTTGCTCCAGCGGTGAAGTACGCTGCCCCTCAGGAATGTCCAGAAGCTCCGTCACGCGGGCGGTCTGCCAGCTGTCCGGCAACGCGGCCAGTTTCTTCCACAGCCGCTGATTTGCCCGTTCGCGTATTTCACTGACGAGACGTACAAGTGTGGTTGCTCCGGGCAGCAGGACCTTATTCTGAAGCAGCCACGCGGTGGCAAAATCAAACATAAGGCCGGGACGCTCATTACTGAGCCATGCGCGGGTGTACAGCAGGCGCTTCAGGCGGAAAGACCAGGGGAAATCGCCAAATTCATGGTAACCGTAATATTCCTTAATCAGCGCAGTATGCTCTCTGAGGGTGGTAACCCGTTCTGCGTAGCGGGTAAGGACTTCCGGACGGCGAATATTAAGCTGCACCGCGACAAATTGCTGAAGGCACTGTTGCAAATAGTCGGTGGTGATAAACTTATCATCCCCTTTTGCTGATGGAGCTGCACATGAACCCATTCAAAGGCCGGCATTTTCAGCGTGACATCATTCTGTGGGCCGTACGCTGGTACTGCAAATACGGCATCAGTTACCGTGAGCTGCAGGAGATGCTGGCTGAACGCGGAGTGAATGTCGATCACTCCACGATTTACCGCTGGGTTCAGCGTTATGCGCCTGAAATGGAAAAACGGCTGCGCTGGTACTGGCGTAACCCTTCCGATCTTTGCCCGTGGCACATGGATGAAACCTACGTGAAGGTCAATGGCCGCTGGGCGTATCTGTACCGGGCCGTCGACAGCCGGGGCCGCACTGTCGATTTTTATCTCTCCTCCCGTCGTAACAGCAAAGCTGCATACCGGTTTCTGGGTAAAATCCTCAACAACGTGAAGAAGTGGCAGATCCCGCGATTCATCAACACGGATAAAGCGCCCGCCTATGGTCGCGCGCTTGCTCTGCTCAAACGCGAAGGCCGGTGCCCGTCTGACGTTGAACACCGACAGATTAAGTACCGGAACAACGTGATTGAATGCGATCATGGCAAACTGAAACGGATAATCGGCGCC
>NZ_JAOWCD010000073.1:0-16106 GCF_030337175.1 Citrobacter sp. Ca225
TGGGGACGTCTCAGAAAACGGAAAATAAAGCACGTTAAGCCCATTGCAGACTCTAGATATTGACGAGTACGTCGGGTTTTCTCTTGTTTGAGTTGCCTCTTGTGGTAAGATAGTAATCAATTACTATCTTACCAGGAGTGCTCGTGGACACCCATCCAAAGCATCTGCCGGCCGATGAACGTCGTGCCGTAACTGTCGAGTCCGTCGTGGCGCTTGCCGGTTCACAAAACCCAAGCGAGATAACCACTGCGGCTATCGCTAAACACATGAACTTGACCCAGGGTGCGCTGTTTCGGCACTTCCCGAACAAGGAAGCCATTTGGCAGGCGGTCATGGAGTGGGTAGCAGAGCGCCTATTAGCCAGAATCGATCGATCCGCACAAGGAATCGAGTCGCCCTTGGCAGCCATGGAGGCGATGTTCATGAGTCATATCGAATTCGTAGCTGAGCACCCAGGCGTGCCAAGAATGATGTTTGGTGAGCTTCAGCGTGCCGAATCGACACCGGCCAAGCGCATGGTGCAAACCTTGATTCAGCGCTACGGCGAACGTTTGCATCGTCTCATCGAGAAAGGCAAGGCCAGCGGCGAGTTGTCTCCCTCGCTTGACAACGAGGCGGCGGCAACGCTGTTCATTGGCACGATCCAGGGCTTGGTCATGCAATCGCTGTTGGCGGGTGATGTGGGACGTATGCACCGCGATGCGCCGCGCGTCTTTGCAATTTATCGGCGTGGCATAAGGAGTGCGCAATGAAAAAGTTACCCTTGCAAGGCCGCACCCTGGCACTGCTTGCCGTCATCATTCCTTTGCTGGTGCTTTTTATTTATGTCGGTCTGCGATCAGGGCCGCTCGCCCCGGTCGCTGTGACGGTGGCAAGCGTGGAATCACAGGCTATCACACCGGCGCTGTTCGGCATCGGCACGGTGGAGGCGCGCTACACCTACAAGATCGGACCGACGTTTGCCGGGCGCGTCAAACGCCTGGAGGTGCATGTAGGCGACCAGGTCAAGGCCGGACAGGTGCTCGGCGAGATGGAGCCGGTCGACCTTGATGATCGGGTGCGCTCACAGGAGTCTGTATTCAAGCGGGCGGAAGCGGCTTTGCGCGAGGCAGAAGCCCGGCAAGCCTACGCGCAAACCCAGGCGCGCCGCTATGAGCAATTGTTTGCGGTGCGCTCGACCAGCGAGGAAATCGTCACCACCAAGCGGCAGGAACTGCAGATCGCCGATGCCGCCCTATCCGCCGCTCGGGAAGATATTGCCCGGGCACGCTCCGACCGCGAAGCACTCGTCGCGCAGCGGAGCAATCTGCGCCTGATCGCGCCGGTCGACGGTGTAGTCGCCGTGCGCGATGCCGATCCCGGCACGACCATCGTCGCGGGCCAGGCCGTGGTGGAAGTGATCGACCCCAAGAGTTTGTGGATCAATGTGCGCTTCGACCAGATCAGCGCATCGGGGCTGGCTGGGGGGCTGCCGGCTCATATCGTCCTGCGTTCGCGTGGTGGCCAGACCTTGAAAGGTCGCGTGCTGCGGGTGGAACCCAAGGCCGACGCGGTAACCGAGGAAACGCTTGCCAAGGTGACATTCGATAACAAACCAGAACCTTTGCCACCAGTGGGTGAACTGGCCGAAGTCACGGTTGACTTGCCGGCGCTCCCGGCCGCTCCACTGATCCCCAACGCTGCCGTCCAGCGTGAAGGCGATAAAGTTGGTGTCTGGCAAATCGTGGATGGTGATCTGCATTTCTCCCCGGTCAAGCTCGGCACTTCCGACCTCAATGGTTACGTGCAGGTGCGCGAAGGGCTCAAGAATGGGGACCAGGTTGTGACCTATAGCGAAAAGGCACTGACGGCGCGCAGCCGCATCCATGTGGTCGAGCATATCCCGGGAGTTTCACGATGATCAGCCTGGCCGGCCGCGACATTCTCCATGCCTGGGGGAAATTCGTCTTCACCGGCATCGGTCTGGGTCTGCTGATCGGCGTCACCCTAGTCATGGCTGGGGTGTACCGAGGCATGGTGGACGACGGCAAGGCGTTGCTCGACAACAGTGGCGCTGACCTTTGGGTGGTGCAAAAGGATACTCTGGGTCCTTATGCGGAGTCGTCCAGCCTCAACGATGACGTGTATCGCGCCATTCTCGCCATGCCGGGAGTCTCACAGGCAGCGAACGCGACCTACCTGACCATGCAGGTACGCAAGGGCGAGAGTGATGTACGCACCATGGTGGTCGGCATCGCGCCCGGTGCGTTGGGGGCTACACCCGGATGGCCTCCTTATCTCGTCGCTGGACGCCAGATCACGCGCGGTCACTACGAGGCTGTGGCCGACATCGCCACCGGCTTCAAACTGGGAGATCGTCTTGCCATTCGCCGCAATCATTACACCGTCGTGGGGCTGACACGGCGCATGGTGTCGTCCAGCGGCGACCCGATGGTATTCATTCCGCTCAAAGATGCCCAGGAGGCCCAGTTCCTCAAGGACAACGATGCCATCTGGCAAAGCCGGCGTCGCACCGAAGCCAACCCGGTCTTCAATCGACCCGGTGATCCAGGTTTGCTGGATGCCGTGATTGCTTCACAGAGCAGCAACGCGTTCGTCAATGCCGTGCTGGTCACTCTGAAACCTGGTCATGCGCCGGACGAGGTTGCCGAATCCATCCAGCGCTGGAAGCGTTTGACGGTCTACACCCGGGCACAGATGGAAGACATCCTCGTCGGCAAGCTGATCGCCACCTCGGCCAAGCAGATCGGCATGTTCCTTGTGATTCTGGCCATCGTTAGCGCGGCCATCGTTGCCTTCATCATCTATTCGCTGACGATGGACAAAATCCGTGAGATCGCGGTGTTGAAGCTCATCGGCACACGCAACCGAACCATCGCCGCGATGATCATGCAGCAGGCGCTCGCCCTGGGCGTGATTGGCTTCGTGGTCGGCAAGATCACAGCCACCTTTTCAGCACCGGCTTTTCCAAAATATGTCCTGCTCACGCCAATGGATTCTGTCGCCGGTTTTTTTGCCGTGCTCGTGATCTGCGTTCTAGCTAGCCTCGTCGCCATTCGCATAGCACTCAAGGTCGATCCGGCCGAAGCCATTGGAGGTTGAGATGAGTGGCAAAGGGATACACATCGAAAGTTTAAGCAAGCGGTATGGCGATGGTGACACCGCTGTCTTTGCCTTGAGAGACGTGAATATGCATGTTGCGCCTGGTGAAGTGGTGGGACTGATCGGCCCTTCCGGGTCCGGCAAGAGCACGCTGCTCAAGTGTCTGGGTGCGGTGATCGAACCGACCGCCGGTCGCATGACGCTGGGCGATGAAGTGATCTACGCCGATGGCTGGAAAGTCCGCGACCTGCGCGCCTTACGGCGTGACAAGATCGGTTTCGTTTTCCAGGCGCCGTACCTGATTCCGTTTCTCGATGTCACCGACAACGTGGCGCTGCTGCCGATGCTTGCAGGCGTCGCGAATGGAGAGTCGCGCGCGAAGGCACTGGAATTGCTCACAGCGCTTGATGTGCAACACCGAGCTCGCGCAATGCCCTCGCAACTCTCCGGTGGCGAGCAGCAACGGGTCGCCATCGCGCGCGGACTGGTCAATCGTCCGCCGGTGATCCTGGCCGATGAACCCACTGCGCCGCTGGATTCCGAGCGCGCCATGGCTGTAATCCGCATCCTCAACGACATGGCCCGGAAGTTCGAGACCGCCATCATCGTCGTCACCCATGACGAAAAGATCATCCCCACATTCAAGCGCATCTACCACATCCGCGACGGCGTGACCCATGAGGAAGCTGGCGAAGGGCGGGAGTTCGAATGAGAGAACGATTGAATTACAGGAGAATTTCATGACCCACCGCAAACACAGCCACGCATTTGGAACTATCACCCTGACCGTTACGGCCTGCCTGCTTTTATGGGGTTTTCAGTTGCCAGCTTGGGCTGGTGACGCTACCCAGGTTGAGCCACTGGCGCTACGCAAGATCATGCAGGAACTCGGGCGCAACATGCAGGCTATTACCGGTGCGATTTCGCAGGAGGAATGGGTTCAGGTCGTTCAGCTCGCCCCAAAAGTTGCTGCACACCCCGAGCCACCGCTTACTGAAAAAATGCGCATCCTTGCTTACCTCGGCGCTGATGCGACCAAGTTCAGAAACTTTGACGCGCAGACTCACGAGGCGGCGCTGGCCATGAAGCTGGCTGCTGCGAGCAGCGACGGCAAGGCGGTGACCCAATCATTCGCCCACGTGCAGGAAAGCTGCTTGGGCTGCCACCAAGCTTTCCGTAAACCTTTCGTGGAGCATTTTTATGGAGCACGCTAAAACATGCCAGCGCCCCATCAGCCTCGAAAGACGGCTTGCGGCAACTTACCTGGTAGCTGGTCTGGTCACCGCCGGTCTGGCCGGCTGCGCCGCCGGCCCTGATTTTCAGCGTCCCACCGCACCCGATGTGGCTCGCTACACTGCAACACCGGTAGCTGATAGAACCGTGTCCGCTCCCACGCAGTTCGGCGAAACACAACGTCTAGTCGAAGGGCTTCCGATCGAAACGCAATGGTGGCAAAGCTTGGGTTCATCCGCACTCGACGGACTGATAAACGAAGCTTTCCATGTCAGCCCGACGCTGGCGAGCATCAGCGCCAATTTGCGACAGGCGCAGGAGCTTCTTGCCGCACAGGCGGGCTCGACGCAATATCCACAGGTAGATGTCGCACTGGGATCTCAGCGCCAGCAAATGAGTCCCAGTAGCCAAGGGTTGAGCGGAGACGCACGTCAATTCAGCCTCTACAACGCCAGCGTTGGCGTGCATTACAACCTCGATCTGGCTGGCGGCAACCGGCGCGCACTCGAAGCCTTGGCTGCTCGCGCCGACTACCGTCGCTTCGAACTGAATGCTGCGCGCCTGGCCCTTGCCGGCAACATGGCAACCGCTGCCATTACCCGAGCACGCCTCGCCGCGCAACTAGAAGCCACTACTGCCATTTTGCGCGTGCAGGATGAGCAACTGCGCCTAGCCCATGAACGCGTGCGTATCGGTCAGGCCTCACCTGATGAAGCGTTGAGCCTACAAGCTCAGGCGGAGCAAACGCGGGCAGAACTGCCTGCGCTGCGTAAACAACTGCAACAAACCGAACATCTACTGGCGGTGCTAGCCGGTCGTGCCCCAGGCACGGGTGGCATCCCGGCCTTCACTCTGGCCGATTTCACTCTACCCGTCGAGATGCCGCTCGTCGTGCCCTCAGAACTGGTGCGCCGCCGACCGGATATCCAGGCGTCAGAGGCGCTGTTGCATGCGGCCAATGCAGACTATGGTGTGGCTGTCGCCAAGCTCTACCCACAGATCAACCTGAGCGCCAACCTTGGTTCTCAGGCGCTGACCACCGGTGCCCTGTTCGGTGGTGGCTCGGCAGTGTGGGGCCTGGTTGCGCAGCTCACCCAGCCTCTTTTTAATCCAGGGCTACCCGCTGAAAAAAGAGCGGCGCTCGCCGCTTTTGATGCCGCCGTAGCCAATTACCAGAGCGTCGTATTGGAGTCTTTGCGTAACGTCGCCGACACCCTGCGCGCGGTGGAAAGCGATGCACAAACTTTGACTGCCCTCGCTGCCGCTGATATGGCTGCACAGGCCTCCTTGCAGTCGGTCGAGCGGCAATACCGGCTGGGCGCGGCCAGCTACCTGCAACTGCTCATCGCGCAGCAACAGGCACAGTCAATCCGGATCAATATGGTTGCGGTCCAGGCACAACGCCTAGTCGATAGTGTTGTTTTATATCAGGCCCTGGGAGGTGGTGTCAGTTAAGACTATACCCTAACCTGATGTCAGATGTTGAGCACAAACAACGTCAGAGTAGGGTATTAATTTATATTTATTGACACATTCAGCCAAGGGTAATAGATTTCATCCTGACATTTTTACCTTTGGAGGCATCTTGCAAGGTCAACGTATCGGCTACGTTCGCGTCAGCAGCTTCGACCAGAATCCTGATCGACAACTGGAACAAATAGAAGTCGGCAAGGTATTCACCGATAAGGCTTCAGGCAAGGACACACAACGTCCCGAACTTGAAAGGCTGCTGGCCTTCGTCCGCGAGGGCGACACCGTGGTGGTGCATAGCATGGACAGGTTGGCACGCAACCTTGATGACCTGCGCCGCATCGTCCAAGGGCTGACACAACGGGGCGTGCGCATGGAGTTCGTCAAAGAAGGGCTAACGTTCACCGGCGAGGACTCACCGATGGCCAATCTGATGCTGTCGGTCATGGGAGCCTTTGCTGAGTTCGAGCGCGCTCTGATCCGCGAACGTCAGCGCGAGGGAATCGTGCTGGCTAAGCAGCGCGGGGCCTACCGGGGACGAAAGAAATCGCTGAACAGCGAACAAATTGCCGAGTTGAAACGGCGAGTTGCGGCAGGCGACCAGAAAACCTTGGTGGCCCGTGACTTCGGCATCAGCCGCGAAACCTTGTACCAGTACCTGCGGGAAGACTGACCATGCCACGCCGCTCAATCCTGTCCGCCACCGAGCGCGAAAGTCTGCTGACACTGCCAGATGCCAAAGACGAACTGATACGGCACTACACGTTCAACGAAACCGACCTGTCGGTGATCCGTCAGCGTCGCGGCGCCGCGAATCGATTGGGCTTCGCCGTGCAGCTTTGCTACTTGCGATTCCCTGGCATCTTCTTGGGCGTCGATGATCCTCCATTTCTGCCCCTGCTGCGCATGGTGGCCGCACAACTCAAGGTGCCGGTGGAAAGCTGGAACCATTACGGCCAGCGCGAGCAGACACGGCGGGAGCACTTGGTCGAGCTGCAAACGGTGTTTGGATTCAAGCCCTTCACCATGAGTCATTACCGGCAAGCCGTGCATACATTGACCGAACTGGCCTTGCAAACAGACAAAGGCATTGTGCTGGCCAGCACCCTTGTTGAAAACCTGCGGCGGCAGAGCATCATCCTACCCGCCATGAATGCCATCGAGCGCGCAAGCGCCGAGGCCATTACCCGTGCCAACCGAAGCATCCATGCGGCATTGGCCGATTCCTTGATACCTGTCCATCGCCAGCGCCTGGACGAACTGCTCAAGCGCAAGGATGGTAGCAAAATGACGTGGCTAGCGTGGCTGCGCCAATCGCCCGCCAAGCCGAACTCGCGCCACATGCTTGAACACATCGAACGCCTCAAAGCCTGGCAGGCGCTTGACCTACCTGCTGGCATCGAACGGCAGGTACACCAAAACCGCTTGCTCAAGATCGCCCGCGAAGGCGGCCAGATGACGCCCGCCGACCTGGCCAAGTTCGAGTCGCAGCGGCGTTACGCCACCTTGGTAGCACTGGCCATCGAGGGCATGGCCACCGTCACTGATGAAATCATCGACCTTCACGACCGTATCATCGGCAAGCTGTTCAATGCGGCCAAGAACAAGCATCAACAGCAGTTCCAGGCTTCCGGCAAGGCGATCAACGACAAGGTGCGGATGTATGGGCGCATCGAGCGCACGCTGTTCATTCTGGATTGGCTGCAAAGCGTGGAGCTGCGCCGCCGCGTCCATGCGGGGCTGAATAAGGGCGAGGCGCGCAACGCGCTGGCCAGGGCGGTCTTCTTCTACCGATTGGGTGAAATCCGCGACCGCAGTTTTGAGCAGCAGCGCTACCGGGCCAGCGGCCTCAATCTGGTGACGGCGGCCATCGTGTTGTGGAACACGGTCTATCTGGAGCGTGCCACCAGTGCTTTGCGTGCCCACGGCAAGGCGCTGGACGACACGTTGCTGCAATATCTGTCCCCGCTGGGGTGGGAGCATATCAACCTGACCGGCGATTACCTATGGCGCAGCAGTGCCAAGGTCGGTGCGGGGAAGTTCAGGCCATTGCGACCGCTGCCACCGGCTTAGCGTGCTTTATTTTCCGTTTTCTGAGACGACCCCCTTATGGCAGCACTTTAAATTGAGTCTCATACAGTATCTGTTTTCTTTCTCTTCATCTCTCATGACCTGCTGCCCACTTACAGACTCCAGGGTAAAGCAAAAAATTCTCCACCGGTGAGCAGAGTATATTGCATATGCCAGTTTATGAGTGTATATATAGCATATGCCAATAAGGAGCCTTCATGCCAAGACCCAGAATTCCCCGTAACATCTGTGGCCGCCCTGCGGATACCTGTTTTAAGCCCAATGCGCGACCGATGAGCCAGCTTGAACATGTTCATTTAAAAGAAGATGAGTTTGAAGCGTTACGGCTGGTCGATTTACTGGGCATGCAACAGCAGGAAGCGGCTGTTGCAATGGGGGTTTCAAGGCAGACACTGGCCAATGTCCTGAAAGCAGCCCGTTTTAAGGTTGTGGACTGTCTCACTCAGGGCAAGGCCTTAATAATGCACTCTGAAAGGGAAGGAGTTACACAAGATGATCACAGCCATTCCAGTGAATGACGACCGGGTAGCAAATCATTTTACCAAAGCGAGTCACCTTGTCCTGGTGGATGAGCGCGGTGTGGAGCTCAGCCGGACAGAAAATCCCGCGCTGGGCGCAGATTGTTCAGGTAAACGGAAGCTGGTTGACCTGCTGGTTCAACAGCAAGTCAGCCGCGTTGTGGTCCGTAACATCGGGGAACGGATGCTGGGTAAATTACTGGGGCATCAGATCGCGGTGTACCAGACTGACTGTGGTCGTCGTTTGTTCACTGAACTGTGTGATCCGGATACCCGTGTTCTGACTGAACTGAATAAGCCGGAGCAGGGACGCCAGTCCTTTCATCATGAGGCGAAAGGGAAAAAATGCTGTCACTCTGACGGGAACACAGCAGAAAATGCGTGCCAGGGTGGGCGTCAGCATCATCACGGAAACGGGCGCTGTTGCCATTCATGAGTTTATTTCATCACGGGCGGTGATTTTTATCAGACCCGTATTGTGTATAAACCAGGAGCCGGAATGTGTGGAGGAGGCAGTAATGATGCCGGGGGAGCCCCTCAGCTGACTGAATTCCGGATGCCTCCCATCAGTACAACCGGACGCTGAGCAGAAACAGATGAATTGTTATCTTGATGCCAGAAAGGCCCATACCTGTTGTATGGTCTGTAGTTCCCGCGACAACAACCCTGATACGGTGAACTTAATGTTTTCAGAGCACCCGGATGGCTCTGTATGTGCGGACTACAAGGCCAATCACAGGCATCAGGGGTATACGGGTCTTTTACATGGCGGAATGACGAGTACCCTGCTGGATGCAGCAATGACTCATTGTTTGTTCATGCAGGGTGTGCAAGCCCTGACGGCTGACCTGACGGTAAGATTCATTTCACCCGTTTGTACCGGAGACAAACTGATGGTATGTGCCAGACTGCTTGGGCAACGCAGGGGGATTTACCTGCTTGAAGCATGGCTGACAAAAGGACAGCAGACAGTGGCACGTGCCACGGCGAAATTCATTGTTCCGTCGCAGGATATTGCTCTGGCGCATCGCTAGTGTGACAGACGACAGGTGTACCTGGTTATTATAAAAATTTGAGGCGTGTTTTGCTCAGACCGGAAAGAATAATCGCATATCGTATATTCCACTGAAACCGTGTAAGAGGTAGTTATGAGTAAACAAATCATTGATATTGGTATTGCTGAATCATCCCGGGTGGAGATTGCAGACGGCCTGTCCCGGCTTCTTGCTGACACCTATACCCTGTATATAAAAACACATTACTATCACTGGAATGTAACTGGCCCCATGTTTAACAGCTTACATTTAATGTTTGAAAATCAATACAATGAGCTTGCCACTGCCGTTGATGATATCGCTGAACGTATACGCTCGCTCGGATGCTTCGCGCCCGGCACATATCATGAATTTTCACGTTTAACAGCGGTTAATGAAGATAAGGATATTCCGGCAGCAAAAAACATGATTGAAAATCTTGTCCAGGGCCAGGAGACCGTGGTTAAAACTGCACGCTCCCTGTTCCCGCTCGTTAATAATGCGAATGATGAAGCCACAGCAGATCTGCTTACACAACGTATCCAGTTACATGAGAAAACTGCCTGGATGTTGCGTAGCCTGCTTGAATAATGTCACCACGTGGCAGCAGAAAAAACGGTTTGTCAGCCACAGGCCATTGCTGTCAGTGCAGTACCATCCGTGCTGCTGTGGCTGTTTTTCTGACCGTAATAGTATAAAAACCGATAAATCAATAAGTTAAACAGTGAACGCGTGAGCGATAAATACAGTCCGGACAGGCATTACCGATGGGTATATCCGGACCACTGTCGCTTTCCCGTTATAATATCGCAGATTCCGGCCAGGCTCTTCACAACCTGACAGGGTTAATGCTGCAATGATAAAACGGTTTGCGTGGAAAGCAGGATCACATTATTCGTTGTTATGGCTTCCTTTACCGGTGCCTGCCTGCGGGCAGTAGAGATCATACAAGGTATTTAACAACGTCATGATACGGTTATCCTCAATACGGTAATATACCATTTTACCTGCCCGTCGGGTCTCGACAAGCTTCAGGCGGCGCATTACACCCAGTTGCTGAGACAGGGTCGGCTGAGTGATACCGACTGCAGCTTCCAGCCCGGCCACATTCGCTTCCCCCTGGCTTAACTGGCACATCAACAGCAACCGGTCGCTGTTAGCCAGTCCCCGTAAGACATCTGCTGCCCCCAGGGCTGCATTTTTCATATCGGTCTGACGTTTTGTGTCTTCATTCATGGGCATTGCTGGTTTCTCACATTATGTATTTTTATATAATGTTATTTAGTATACTGATGGTGCCATAATTTTGCCACCGTGTTCGCCAGGTCTGCAGCGTCCAGCTGGCCTGGGTAACTAATTATATCTGGCAGACATTTTGCCCCGAGTGAACAGAGAGGATGTAATGAAAATAGTGATTGTTGGTGGTGTTGCCGGCGGTGCGTCCGCTGCAGCCAGAGCTCGCCGATTGTCAGAAGATGTCAGTATTGTTGTGTT
Source organism: Citrobacter sp. Ca225 (assembly GCF_030337175.1). Lineage (NCBI taxonomy): Bacteria > Pseudomonadati > Pseudomonadota > Gammaproteobacteria > Enterobacterales > Enterobacteriaceae > Citrobacter > Citrobacter sp. Ca225. The sequence continues at coordinate 10,943 of NZ_JAOWCD010000073.1, forward strand.
TGAACGGGGAAGCGATGTCTCTTTCGCCAACTGTGGATTGCCTTATCATATAGGCGGAAAAATTCCGTTACGGCAGTCGCTTATTCTTAAGACTCCGGAGGATTTTAAATCCCGCTTTAACATAGACGTCCGTACCTGCCATGAAGTGACGTCAGTGGATCCGGTTAATAAAACAGTGACAGTTAAAAATTTGACCTCAGGTGAGATCCATACCGAAGTATGGGATCGTCTGCTCCTCAGTACCGGAGCCGCGCCGGTTGTCCCTCCTTTGCCCGGGCTACAGCAAGAGGGCGTCTTTACGCTCCGAAATCTTACTGACATGGATGCTATCCTGGCGTGGATTGAGCAACATAACGTCGCTCACACCACGCTTGTCGGGGGGGGATTCATCGGACTTGAAGTGATGGAGGCTCTGAGCGAACGGGGGATCCGTGTTACCCTGCTGGAGATGGGAGAACAGGTTATGGCTCCGGTTGATCCTGAAATGGCATCAGCCCTGCATCAGGAAATCCGGAATCATGGCGTGGATCTGCGTCTCAGAACGGCACTCACCGAGGTGCTGCGGACAGAAACGGGATTCCGCGTTGCACTGTCTGACGGTGGCTTTGTGCAGACCGACATGGTTATTCTCGCCATCGGGGTAAAACCTGAGAACAGCCTTGCCACAGTAGCCGGGCTCGAAGTGGGTAAACGGGGAGGTATAAGCGTCAATGCCTGTATGCAGACCAGTATTCCTGACATCTACGCCGTGGGGGATGCAGTTGAAACACCTGACCTGGTCTTTCAGGAACCCGCTAATATTCCTCTGGCTGGGCCCGCCAACCGCCAGGGACGCATTGCTGCTGATAACATGCTTGATCACCACAGCCTTTACCATGGCAGTCAGGGGACATCCATTTGTAAGGTATTTTCGCTTAGTATTGGCAGCGTCGGTGCGAATGAAAAGCAACTGAAAGCCCATGGTACCCGATACGAGAAGGTTTACGTCCATGCTGCTGATCATGCCGGTTACTACCCGGGGGCTACGATGATCAGTCTGAAACTGCTGTTCAGCCCCGATACCGGTAAAATTCTGGGGGCCCAGGCGTCAGGGAAAAAAGGGGTTGATAAACGCATCGATGTTCTGTCTGTCGCGCAGCGCGCGGGACTTACCGTCAACGATCTCGAGCATCTTGAGCTGACTTATGCCCCGCCTTTTAACAGTGCAAGGGACGTTGTTAACCAGGCCGGTATGGTGGCGGCAAATGTCATCAGGGGAGATACGGCCATATGTCATGTCAGCGATGTTTTGCAACGGGAACCGGACAGGTATTGTTTAGTTGATATTCGTTCTCCTGAAGAACTGAAACAATTTGGCGAATATCCTGACGCGCTATCCATCCCTCTGGATTCTCTGCGGGAGAATCTTGAAAAATTGCCTGTAGATAAAGAGATTTTTATCGGTTGTCAGAGTGGTCTGCGCGGGCATGTGGCATACCGTATTCTGCAGGCTCACGGCTTCCGGACATATAATCTGAGTGGTGGCTTTATAACCTGGCAGGCGGTTATGGAGTCAATGAGCAAATAAGAGATGAGGTGCCATACACATGGCACCTCATCTGGTTCTGTCGCATTAAGACATCGTCGGGTAACATACTGTTTTTTTATAATGTTACCTGCCCATGTCTCTGATATGAAAAGCGTTTTAAACGCCTGCACTATCCCATTGATGTTATTGCTCAATGTGTTCGCTGGTATCTGACTTACGCCCTCAGCCTGCGCAATCTCGAAGATATGATGACGGAGCACGGCGTTATCGTTGACCATTCCACTCTTCATCGCTGGGTTATGCGCCTGGCACCGTTGTTGAATAAAACGTTCCGCCAGTATAAGCGTAATGTAGGTCGGCGGTGGCGGATGGACGAAACTTACATCAAAATCAAAGGCCAGTGGAAATATCTGTACCAGGAGGTTGATACCACGGGGCAGACCGTCGACTTCCTGTTGACCGCCAGACGCGACGCTGCGGCTACCTTACGCTTCTTTCGCAAGGCCATTCGTAAGCGTTAAGTGAGCGTAAGCGCACCGTGAAGGACGTAGGGTAAAAATTAGTTTACAGAGAGGGTGACGTTCCAGGGCAGCAGTTCTTTTACGCGATTGGCAGGCCAGGTGTTGATGACGCTGATCACATGATGCAGCCAGGTTTCCGGCTCGATGCCGTTAAGTTTGCAGCTACCGATCAGGCTGTACATCACTGCCGCACTGTCACCACCACCATCAGAGCCGAAGAACATGTAGTTACGGCACCCCAGCGCAACCACCCGGAGGGCGTTTTCACACAGGTTATTGTCGATCTCCACCCAGCCATTGCGGCAATACTCATTCAGAGCATCCCACTGCTTCAGCATATAAGCGAGTGCCTTCGCGGTATCTGAGTGTCGCGACAGCGTGTTCATCTGCTGTTGTATCCAGTCGTACAGCGATTGCATCAACGGAACGCTTCTGGCTTTTCTGACCGCCAGTCGCTCTTCTGCCGGACTGCCACGGATTTCCGACTCGATAGCATACAGCGCCCCGATACGACTGAGCACTTCTGTTGTTACTGTCGTTGGATGGCGGACATGTACATCGTGGATCTTGCGCCGGGCATGCGCCATACAGGCCGCTTCGGTTACTCGCCCACTTTCATAGAGGGCGTTATAACCCGCGTACGCATCGGCCTGCAGGATACCGCTGTAGTCCGCCAGATGTCGCTGCGGGTTGATACCTTTGCGGTCGGATGAGTATGAGAACCATACTGCTGCCGGCATGGTTGAGCCGGCGTTGCGATCGTCACGAACATAGACCCACAGCCGCCCGGTACGGGTTTTACCCTGTCCGGGCTCCAGGACATTCACCGGCGTGTCGTCTGCATGCACTTTACCCGACATCAGCACATAGTGGTTCATTTCATCGTACAGCGGGCGAAGTTGCTCTCCCATGATATCCACCCAGCGCCCCATCGTATTGCGGCTCAGCTCCACGCCCTGCCGGCGCGTAGATTTCAGCCTGGCGGTACAGTGGTAAGTGTTCAGCGAACTTCGCCATAATGATACGGGCCAGCAGCCCCGGGCTGGCGTAGCTGCATTCGATGGGTTTCGGCGGCAGCGGTGCCTGCACGATACAGTCGCACCGGCTGCAGGCCAGCTTCGGACGAACCGTTTCGATTACCCTGAAGGCGGTGTTGATGATATCCAGTTGTTCAGAGATGCTCTCTCCCAGCGGTTTCAGTTTGCCACTGCAGACAGGGCATTCGGTTTCTGCCGGGGCGATAACCTGCCTGTCACGGGGGAGTGTTGCCGGAAGCGCTTTGCGGGTGGGAGAGTCTGATGTTTTTGGTACTGCATCTCCGGCCATTGAGGTGAGTTGCGACTGCGCTTCGCCAAGCCTGTTCTGAAGCTCGGTTATCCGCTTTTCAGCCTGCGCGATCTTCTTTTCTATTTTCTCCCGGTTTTTCTCGCTGCTGCGGCCGAACAGCATTCTCTGCAGTTTAGCGACCAGTGCCCTGAGCGAGTCGATTTCGCAGGCGTAGCCGGTTATTTCACCGGACAGACGAACGATAACTGCCTGCTGCGCGACCAGCAGGGCCTTCAGTTGCTCGATGTCATCCGGGAGTTCACTGTTCATCCACCTGTTTTATCACGGGTTATATCCGTATACCAGGCTGTTCCGTCCGTTTTGGATGTTGCCATGCGATACCTTCCAGCAGCATGGACAACTGTGCAGGCGTCAGATGAACTTTCCCTTCCCGGGTCACCGGCCAGACGAAGCGTCCCCGCTCAAGACGCTTGGCGAACAGGCATAACCCGTCACGGTCTGCCCACAGGATTTTTACCATTTTGCCGCTGCGGCCACGGAAAACGAAGATATGCCCGGAGAAGGGATCATCTTTCAGCGTGTTCTGGACCTTTGAGGCCAGGCCATTGAAGCCACAGCGCATGTCGGTGACGCCAGCGATGATCCAGATTCTGGTACCAGTCGGCAGAGTTATCATCGGAGCTCCCCTTTCAACTCGCCAAGTAATACTCGCAGCAGAGCCGGTGTCATAGTTCCGTGTAGTTTTATCGTTCCACCTGGTAGCTCTACTTCGCAACAGGGTACATCAGCAGGCGATGGTGCCGTCAGAGGGGCTGGAACGACTGTGGGAGGCGCGATACTTACCGGTAGCAGTTTGACAGGCAGGTTATCCCTGCGATTCAGTTTTCCCTGTTTATACTGGTGACGCCAGTTAAACAGCAGGTTGTCATTAATACCGTGTTCACGGGCAAGACGAGCCACGTTGGTATCAGGTTGCATCGACAGCTCCACAAGGTGGAGTTTGAACTCCGTGGAGAAATTAGGTCGCCGGCGTTTTTCGGGTATTTCTCTGGTGGGAACCGGTTCGTATTGTTGGCTTTTCCCGGGGTAGAGAAGCTGTTCAAGTTGCTCAGGTGATATATGTTCGGGAACGGGCCAGTTCAGACCTGAACGGGCAAAGCGCCGGAACAGACTCTGCAGGGTGGTTCTGGGAATGTTGATTTGTTTACTTATCTGTTTCCTTAAGGAAGGTGCGAACAAGTCCCTGATATGAGATCATGTTTGTCATCTGGAGCCATGGAACAGGGTTCATTATGAGTCATCAACTTACCTTCGCCGACAGTGAATTCAGCAGTAAGCGCCGTCAGACCAGAAAAGAGATTTTCTTGTCCCGCATGGAGCAGATTCTGCCATGGCAAAACATGGTGGAAGTCATCGAGCCGTTTTACCCCAAGGCTGGTAATGGCCGGCGACCTTATCCGCTGGAAACCATGCTACGCATTCACTGCATGCAGCATTGGTACAACCTGAGCGATGGCGCGATGGAAGATGCTCTGTACGAAATCGCCTCCATGCGTCTGTTTGCCCGGTTATCCCTGGATAGCGCCTTGCCTGACCGCACCACCATCATGAATTTCCGCCACCTGCTGGAGCAGCATCAACTGGCCCGCCAATTGTTCAAGACCATCAATCGCTGGCTGGCCGAAGCAGGCGTCATGATGACTCAAGGCACCTTGGTCGATGCCACCATCATTGAGGCACCCAGCTCGACCAAGAACAAAGAGCAGCAACGCGATCCGGAGATGCATCAGACCAAGAAAGGCAATCAGTGGCACTTTGGCATGAAGGC
>NZ_JAOWCD010000074.1:0-33589 GCF_030337175.1 Citrobacter sp. Ca225
AGGATTTTTCTCTTCAACCGAACCGGCTGTTTGTGTGAAGTGATTCACATCCGCCGTGTCGATGGAGGCGCATTATAGGGAGTTCCCGAGCATCCGCAATAGAAAAGTTGCAGAAAAATGACTGACTGCTGCATTCCCCAGCAAAACCCCGCCTTATACCCTTTTACACACAGACTTATCCACAATCGTCGGGATCTTTGAGCAGATCTTCCCTGCCGTTAATGATCTATATAGAGAGAAAATCAGAACCAGAATCGAAAAAGAAAAATTCGCGAGCGTTGCGCAAACGTTTTCGTTACAATGCCCCCGCAAAACAAGGATGCCCCGTAAGGGGCGTTAGCTAAATTTTTCACGAAAAATTCAGCTAACGCTCTCTGTTATCGTCAAATCCAGGGGATTTACCATGCAACAACGTCGTCCAGTCCGCCGCGCTCTGCTCAGTGTTTCTGACAAAGCTGGTATCGTCGAATTCGCCCAGGCACTTTCCGCACGTGGTGTGGATCTGCTGTCGACAGGGGGCACTGCCCGTCTGTTAGCAGAGAAAGGTCTGCCGGTGACCGAAGTTTCCGATTACACCGGTTTCCCGGAAATGATGGATGGACGCGTCAAAACCCTGCATCCTAAAGTACACGGCGGCATTCTCGGTCGTCGCGGTCAGGATGACGGGATTATGGAACAGCACGGCATCGCCCCCATCGACATGGTGGTTGTTAACCTTTATCCGTTCGCCCAGACCGTTGCCCGCGAAGGCTGCTCACTGGAAGATGCTGTAGAGAACATCGACATCGGCGGGCCGACAATGGTGCGCTCTGCTGCAAAAAACCATAAAGATGTCGCAATCGTTGTAAAGAGCAGCGACTACGACGCCATTATTAAAGAGATGGATGCCAACGACGGTTCTTTGACCCTCGATACCCGTTTCGACCTCGCGATTAAAGCCTTCGAACACACCGCCGCTTACGACAGTATGATTGCCAACTATTTTGGCAGCATGGTTCCGGCCTATCACGGTGAAAGCAAAGACGCCGCGGGTCGCTTCCCGCGGACGCTGAACCTGAACTTCATTAAGAAGCAGGATATGCGCTACGGTGAAAACAGCCACCAGCAGGCTGCATTCTATATAGAAGAGAACGTACAAGAAGCCTCCGTTGCAACCGCTCAGCAGGTTCAGGGCAAAGCACTCTCCTATAACAACATCGCCGATACCGACGCCGCGCTGGAATGTGTGAAAGAGTTCAACGAGCCAGCCTGCGTTATCGTCAAGCACGCGAACCCATGCGGCGTTGCCGTAAGCACCTCTATTCTGGATGCCTACGATCGCGCCTACAAAACCGACCCAACATCTGCCTTCGGCGGCATCATCGCCTTTAACCGCGAACTGGATGCTGAAACGGCGCAGGCCATCATCTCCCGTCAGTTTGTCGAAGTGATCATCGCTCCATCAGCGACCGATGAGGCGCTGAAAATCACCGCTGCCAAGCAAAACGTGCGCGTTCTGACCTGCGGTCAGTGGGCTGAGCGCGTGCCGGGCCTGGACTTCAAACGTGTTAACGGCGGTCTGCTGGTACAGGATCGCGATCTGGGTATGGTCACTGCTGGTGAGCTGCGCGTGGTGACGAAGCGCCAGCCGACCGAACAGGAACTGCGCGACGCGCTGTTCTGCTGGAAAGTCGCGAAGTTCGTTAAATCCAACGCCATTGTTTACGCCAAAGAGAACATGACTATCGGTATTGGCGCAGGCCAGATGAGCCGCGTCTACTCCGCTAAAATTGCCGGGATCAAAGCCGCGGATGAAGGTCTGGAAGTGAAAGGTTCCGCGATGGCGTCCGACGCCTTCTTCCCGTTCCGCGATGGTATTGATGCTGCTGCCGCTGTTGGCGTGAGCTGCGTGATCCAGCCAGGCGGTTCCATCCGTGATGATGAAGTCATTGCCGCTGCTGACGAACACGGCATTGCGATGATCTTCACCGACATGCGCCACTTCCGCCATTAATGGAGCGAGACATGAAAGTATTAGTTATCGGAAACGGCGGGCGCGAGCACGCTCTGGCGTGGAAAGCCGCTCAGTCACCAACAGTGGCAACCGTATTTGTTGCACCGGGTAACGCCGGCACTGCGCTGGAACCGACGCTGCAAAACGTCGCGATCGGCGCAACCGATATTCCGGCACTGCTGAACTTTGCCCAGAGTGAAAAGATTGACCTGACGATCGTCGGCCCGGAAGCGCCGCTGGTGAAAGGCGTGGTCGATACCTTCCGTGCGGCGGGCCTGAAAATCTTCGGTCCAACCGCAGGCGCGGCACAACTGGAAGGTTCAAAAGCGTTCACCAAAGATTTCCTTGCACGTCACCAGATCCCGACGGCCGAATATCAGAACTTTACGGAGATCGAACCAGCTCTCGCTTATCTGCGTGAGAAAGGCGCGCCGATCGTCATTAAGGCTGACGGTCTGGCTGCCGGTAAGGGTGTGATTGTCGCAATGACGCTGGAAGAAGCCGAAGCCGCCGTACATGATATGCTGGCTGGCAACGCGTTTGGCGACGCGGGTCATCGCATCGTGATTGAAGAGTTCCTCGACGGCGAAGAAGCCAGCTTTATCGTGATGGTCGACGGCGAGCACGTCTTGCCGATGGCGACCAGTCAGGATCATAAGCGCGTAGGCGATGGTGATACCGGCCTGAACACCGGCGGGATGGGTGCCTATTCTCCGGCGCCGGTGGTGACGGATGACGTCCATCAGCGCACGATGGAACGCATCATCTGGCCAACCGTCAAAGGCATGGCGGCAGAAGGTAACACCTATACCGGTTTCCTGTATGCCGGTCTGATGATCGACAAACAGGGCAATCCGAAGGTGATCGAATTTAACTGCCGCTTTGGCGATCCGGAAACCCAGCCCATCATGCTGCGTATGAAATCCGATCTGGTTGAGCTTTGCCTTGCTGCCTGCGAAGGCAAACTGGATGAGCAAAAATCAGAGTGGGATGATCGCGCCTCGCTTGGCGTGGTGATGGCAGCGGGCGGTTATCCTGGCGATTATCGCACTGGCGACGTGATCCACGGTTTGCCATTGGAAGAAGTGGCAGATGGCAAAGTGTTCCACGCCGGCACCCGACTGGACGATAACGAGCAGGTTGTCACCAGCGGTGGTCGCGTGCTGTGCGTCACTGCGCTGGGGGATACGGTGGCAGAGGCGCAAAAACGCGCCTATGCCTTAATGACCGATATCCACTGGGACGACTGTTTCTGCCGTAAAGACATCGGCTGGCGCGCCATTGAGCGTGAACAGAACTAACGCGACAGTTTCGCCAGCAGCGTCTTTCGCGTAATCCCTAGCTGACGGGCGGCTTCCGTTTTGTTGCCGCCCGTTTTTTCCAGCGCCGCCAGAATCACCTCTTTTTCGACTTCCACCAGCGGCTGAATGGCCTGCTCCGTCATGAGCGGCAGGGGCTGACTCGCGATCGCCAGCGGCAGCTCGCGCTCAGAAATATACTCTCCGGTCAGCAGGACCACTGAACGCTCAATTGCATTTTCCAGCTCACGGATATTCCCCGGCCAGTCGTAGTGAATCAGCAGATCCATCGCCCGTGGGGTAAACCCTTTCACCGCCTTACGGTTACGTTCAGCAAACCGCTGGCGAAAGTGGTCAGCCAACAGGGGGATATCTTCCCGCCGCTGACGCAGCGACGGCGTTTCAATGGTCACTACGTTCAGGCGATAGTAGAGATCCTGACGAAAACGTCCGGCTTGCACCTCTTGTGCCAGATCGCGATGAGTCGCGGCAATCAGGCGGACATCGACCGAGATCGTCTGGTTGCTGCCCACACGCTGAACTTCGCGTTCCTGAATCGCCCGCAGTAACCGCACCTGCATCATCGGCGAGATATCACCAATCTCATCAAGAAACAGCGTGCCGCCATCGGCTTCGACAAAACGCCCTTCCCGGCGCTTGTCGGCACCGGTAAATGCGCCTTTTTCATGACCGAACAGCTCAGATTCCAGTAGCGACTCGTTGAGCGCCGCGCAGTTCAACGTTATCAGCGGTTTGTCGCTCCGCTCACTGCAGGCATGCAGCGCGCGCGCCACCAGCTCTTTCCCGGTGCCAGAATCTCCATGAATCAATACCGTTGCATCGGAAGGCGCAACCATCGCAATTTCACTCAGCAGTTGTCGCATCGCCGGGCTTTCGCCGACCATCCCAAACTGCGAGGCGGAAACTGACGGCAGCTCGCTGGCGGATGCTCGCGTATGCGCCAGCGCGTTTTCCAGCGTCGTTTGCAGATTGTCAAAATCCAACGGTTTGATTAAGTAATCCTGCGCGCCGGTTTTTAGCGCCTCTACCGCCGTCTCCACGCTGGAAAACGCCGTCATGATCAGCACCGGAATTGCCGGGTTCAGCGTCTTGATCTCTTTCAGCGTTTCGATGCCGTCCATCTCCGCCATGCGTACATCGCACAACACGAGGTCAAAGACGTGTTCACGCACCTGCTCGAGTGCGGCTCGCCCGCTGTAGGCCAGCGCGACGTCATAGCCCCATCCTCGCAGTAATGCCTGTAAAATAGTGCAGTGGCTGACGTCGTCATCCACCACCAGAATATCGATCTTTGCGCGAATCATCCTTGTGAATCCTTACGTGTTAACGTCACCGGGAGCCAGAGGGTGAACGTTGCGCCTTTACCTGGCAGGCTATCCGCCTGGATCGTCCCGCCATGCTGTTCAATGATGTTCTGTACCACCGCCAGCCCCAGTCCCGTACCGTCCGCTTTCGTCGTGAAATAAGGGGTGAAAATGGCGGCCAGCTGTTCCGCCGCAATCCCTTTCCCGCTGTCTGCAACGGTGATTTTAACGCGATCGGCTCCGCTTGTGCTTGCCTCAACGCGGATGGTCCCCTGCCGATCGATGGCATGAATCGCGTTCAGATAAAGATTTAGCAACACCTGCGTCAGCCGGTCCGGGTCAGCCTGAACGGGCGGCAGCGCAGGGTCAGACACAAATTGCAGCTCAATCGCCCGACTCTGCGCGTCCTGGCTGACCAGTTGCAGAGAGTGGTCAATTACCGCATTGAGATCCACCGACTGCAAGGACAAGTGCGCGGGCTTCACCAGTTCCAGCAGTTCACTGACCACCCGGTTTAAACGATCGGCCTCTTTCGCCATCACCTGCGCCAGTTCATGCGCTTCACCGCCCGCTGGCGCGCGTTCAGCAAAGTACTTTGCCAGTCCTTTGATGGAAGAGAGCGGATTTCGAATCTCATGCGCGACGCCTGCGGCCAGATGCCCGATCGCCACCAGCTTCTCTTTACGGTTCATCTCATCCTGCAATAGCTGGCGAGAACGCAGGTATCGCCGGTACCAGAAAAACGTCAGGAGAGTCGCCAACAGCACGGTGGTCAGCGCGAAAAGCATAATCAGCGTATTACGCCACTCACGCGCCTGCGTCATGGCCAACTCACTGGCATCAAAGGCGATAAAAATGAACTGATGAGCAGAACCCGGCATTGCGCCATTGCCACGCGACATCCCGTGCATCCCGTGTCGTCCAGGGAAAAACAGCGGCTGGAACTGACGATAGATCTCCAGCGCCGGAACGGTCTGCCCCTGCGCATCCGTCGCGTCAAGCGCACGCCAGCGCGCCTCTTCTCCTGGGTGTAATGTGTGCATCTCTGCTGGCGAGTAGAGCGTTTTCCCGACCAGGGCAGGATCGCTGTGCATGACAACGTTGCCCTGCGCATCGGTCACGGCAAACCACAGCACGCCTGGCTGCCCCGCCATCTCTTCGAGCAGCGTTTGCTGCTGAGCATGATGCATCCGCATGCCCATCCCGACGCGCGTCCCCGACTCCAGTGCACGGATTAGCACACTGCCTTTTTCCAGCAGCGTCTGCCGCGCTGCGTCACTTTCACGCCCGTAATCGCGGATCACCATCACGGCAAATAGCCCAACCAGAATCAGGATGATGGCGGGTAGCACCCCGCTCAACCATCGGGCTACCGTATCCTTATGTTCTCGCATCATTCTCATCAGCTCTGAGTGACTCAATCCCTTCTTTTCAGCAGAAATCATGCCACTTTTCGCGGCTCGTATCCCGGTCTTGCCACACAAACTGCCGACAACGCCGGGTAAAAATGACCCACTGCGTCCTTCCGGCGAGTCATTTTTACTCGCTTTGCTGGCCTGTGCATCGCCAGAACCCGCGCCGGGCGGGAAGAATCAGTCTGGCACGGAAGATGCAATACAGAAGATAAGACCACCCACAGGAGGATAAATGATGAAACGGAACACGAAAGCAGGCCTGGCGCTGATCGCCCTCTCTTTGATGGTGCTGGGCTCCAGCCCCGCCCTGGCGCGGCATCACTGGGGGAACGGCGGCGGCATGTGGCAACAAAATGGCAGTGGACTGAGCGCAGAGCAGCAGGCTGCCGCGCAAAAAATCCATAATGACTTTTACAACCAGACTAACGCCCTACGCCAACAACTGATGTCCAAACGCTATGAATACAACGCGCTGTTAGCGACGAATCCGCCGGATACCGCCAAAATCAATGCGGTGGCGAAAGAGATGGAATCCTTAAGACAGTCACTGGATGAACAACGGGTGAAACGGGATGTTGCCATGGCTCAGGCCGGTGTCCCTGGCGGTATGGGGATGGGTTACGGCGGATGCGGTGGTCGTGGCGGCCACATGGGAATGGGACACTGGTAATGTTTTGCCTGATGGCGCGACGCTTATCAGGCCTACAGAATGTCTGATGTAGGCCGCCATCCGGCACCCATCAAAACGTTTTTTCTTTTGGCTGCCAGTGGCAGAAGTCGGAATTCGCCACCAGCAGAAGCTGTGACCCTTCGGGCGCCTCCAGCCATGCCACGCTGACGTCAACAGATGAATGGCTCTGGCGGCGCTCAATGTGACTCATCGCCCAGGCATCTAAATCCGGTTTAATCGTCTCGCCTTCGCAGGTGGTAACCGTACGTTCAGCGGCATGCCAGCGTCCCTGACGCAAGACCACCCGCCCCTGTCGCAATGCATCGCTGGTCAGGCGGATCTGCTCGGCACGGTAACGGTACAATTCGATTTGGTCGTTCGACAACTGCTGTTTATGACCATCGACTTCGCGCTGCATAAAGCTCAGCTCGCCGCGATCGTCAAAACGCACGCGGATATGCTCCGGCGGTTCGCCATAAATATTGAGTTCTATCAGTGAAAGGGAATCACCCTGCCAGCGGTACTCGCTGGTTGTGGTACTGCCATTACGCCACGGACTGAACACCGAAAGCATATGGACGCCGTCTGATGCGTCTTTACGCCAGATACGCACCGCACCCTGGTTGTCAGCAAACCCACTGGCGGTAAACGGCGGAAGAGAGGCGTTATGGCTACAGGCCGTTAGCAACAGCACGCCTGCTAACGTCAACGTGCGACGCCAGACAGACGAAAGGGGCGAAGCCGCCCCTTCATTAAAACTGTTCACAGCCACGCGGTCTTACTTAACTGCGTCTTTCAGTGCTTTACCAGAAACAAACGCCGGTACGTTAGCTGCGGCGATTTTGATTTCTTTACCGGTCTGCGGGTTGCGGCCAGTGCGCTCAGCACGGTGGTTCACTTTGAAGGTACCGAAACCAACCAGTTGTACAGCATCGCCTTCTTTCAGAGACTCAGTAATAGCAGCCAGAGTGGATTCCAGAGCAGCTTTAGCCTGGGTTTTGGACAGTTCTGCTTTGTCTGCAATTACATCAATCAGTTGAGTCTTGTTCATAAGTTATCCTTACAATGTGTTTATCGCTTGCTAAGCATCGAGTGCGACGGAAATGCCAGAAAAGCACTCTCCTGCATACACGCACCGATAGCCACTTTTTTTCGCCCTCCAAATGTAGACCAGACGGGGGGCGGAAGGGAAGCCTTCAGGTACGACAATTCAGAAGTTAAATCACGTTTTCGTGTCTTACTGCTGCAAATTTATACCGATATTGCTCTCGCCAGCCTCACGCAGGTCTGCTCTAAGCCCTTTTATCAGCTCAATGTCGCGTTCTTCACAGTCAGCTAAAAGTCGGAATATTTCCCACTGAATATCCCACTCTTGCTCCACCGCCGGGTTATCTTTGAGCTCTTCATCGCTCATTTCTCGACCTGCCTGGGTCATTTCCAGCATCGCAACCGTAGTGATGGACGTCTTGCTGACTTCAATGGCGTGTTCCAGCGTCTCACCGCTCAAACGGGAATGAACCAGCTCGCTTAACGCCACGCAGGCATCAATGGCCGGATAAACCCCATACAAGTCATAATCGTCTGCCGCCGGGATCGCTTCTTCAAACTTCTCCAGTTGGCTGTCGAAATTCACTTTCGCGTCTTTGACCGTCAGCGTTTCCCAGATCAGGTCCAGAATACGGCGGTACACCTGTCCGTCGCCAAACCCGGTCTGTTGGCAGAACATGGCATAGTTCGGGTACATGCGCTCACACAGGCAGGCCATAAACGTGACGTGCTGCCAGCTTTCCAGACGTTCCAGACGCAGATGAATCGGGTTTTGTAACATGATGAATTCTCGAATCAGAAATTAGCGGCAGTGTACCGCAATCAGGGCTGCATTTCCTGCCATCGCATAAATGCTGGACGTTCCGATGCCACCGCATCCGCCCAGCGGGTTGGCTCCGGCAGGCGGTAGCCTTTCATACAGCGCTGCACCCACGCCAGGGCGCTGTCCAACCCGACACGATGGCCCGTAGCGATAAACAGCGGATTACAGCGCGCTTTGCTGCGCCAGACCCATGCCAGTTGCTCACCTTTGTCCATCAGCGGCGCCAGTGCGCCAGGTTCAGCAGAGAGTGGTTCGAACTTGCCGCACAATCGTTTTTTCGCCACACCAATGGTCGGCACATCCACCAACAGTCCGAAATGGCTGGCCACGCCGAGACGGCGCGGATGGGAAATACCGTGACCATCCACAAAGAGCAAATCGGGTTTTTGCGAGAGTTGCTCCCACGCTGCCAGCAACGCGGGATATTCACGGAAGGAGAGAAAGCCGGGGATATAAGGCATGGTGGTGGCGATGCGCGCCACTTTGTATTCAACCAGTTCCAGCGAGGGATATTTCAGCAAAACCATCGCCGCCCGCGTCACCTCTCCGCCCTGTTCAAACCCCACGTCTGCCCCGCCGATCAGATCCGGCGGATCGTTATCAAGTTGATCCACGCGGATTACAGATGAGGCCAGTTCAAGTTGTTGAGCGCGTAGCGACGCGAGGTCCATATGGTCTCCTTAGCGGTGGTATTGCGCGGACAGCCGGTGCACCGCCTCCACAAAGGCGCCAGCATGTTCTGGCGGCACGTCCTGGTGGATGCCGTGACCGAGGTTAAAGACGTGGCCTTCCCCCTGGCCGAAACCAGAAAGTATAGACGCCACTTCTTCTTCGATCCGCGCCGTAGGCGCATAGAGCATGGAAGGATCCATGTTGCCCTGTAAAGCAACCTTGTGTCCCACGCGACGACGTGCATCGGCAATATCGGTGGTCCAGTCGAGTCCGAGCGCATCGCAGCCGGTTTCCGCCATCGCTTCCAGCCACTGTCCGCCACCTTTAGTAAACAGCGTCACCGGCACGCGGCGACCGTCGTTTTCACGCAGCAGGCCATCAACGATTTTGTGCATGTAATACAGCGAGAACTGCTGATAATCGCGTCCGGTCAGCACGCCACCCCAGGTGTCGAAAATCATCACCGACTGCGCGCCCGCCTTGATTTGAGCATTCAGATACAGCGTGACGCTCTTCGCCAGCTTATCAAGTAGCGCATGCAGCGTTTTCGGGTCGGCATACATCATCTTTTTAATCACGGTAAAGGCTTTGCTGCTTCCGCCTTCCACCATGTAGGTCGCCAGCGTCCACGGACTGCCGGAGAAGCCAATCAGTGGCACATCACCTTTTAGCTCGCGACGAATCGTACGTACCGCGTTCATCACGTAGCCCAGTTCATCTTCCGGATCGGGAACCGGCAGCTTGTCGACATCGGCTTTGCAGGCGACCGGTGCAGTAAAACGCGGACCTTCGCCGGCTTCAAACCAGAGCCCCAGTCCCATCGCATCCGGAATGGTCAGGATATCCGAGAAGAGGATCGCCGCATCAAGCGGATAACGGCGCAGCGGCTGGAGCGTCACTTCGCAGGCCAGCTCGGCATTTTTGCACAGCGACATAAAATCGCCCGCCTCTGCGCGGGTGGCTTTATATTCCGGTAAATAGCGGCCCGCCTGGCGCATCATCCATACCGGGGTGACATCAACGGGCTGGCGCAGCAGCGCACGCAGATAACGATCGTTCTTCAGTTCGGTCATTTTTGCAGTTCCTTATTGCGTCAGGCCGTCAGTGTATCATGTCATTCATACTCAGCCCGACACATTGCCACGGTATCTTCGATCAGACGCCGTGCGACGGTGCCAGGCGGCGGCAGGAGTGGTAGATCATCGTAGCGATACCAGTTAGCCTCCAGCAGCTCTTTCGGGTCGATGACAATCTCGCCGCTGTCATACTCCGCCATAAACGCAGTCATCAGCGACATCGGGAAAGGCCACGGCTGCGAGGTGATATAGCGCAGGTTTTTAATTTTAATGCCGCTCTCTTCCATCACCTCACGCGCCACCGCCTGTTCCAGGGTCTCGCCCACCTCAACAAATCCGGCAAGTACGGTATGTACGCCGTTACGATGGCGAACGTGTTGGGCAAGCAGGATCGAATCCTCACGGCGAATGGCGACGATAATGCAGGGGGCGATTTGCGGATAGTAACGTTCACGGCAGTGGGTACAGAGCATCGCCCACTCGGTTTTACTCGGATGCATCAGGTGCCCGCAGTAGCCACAGAATTTATGCGATCGATAAAACTCAGCCAGCTGTACCCCGCGCCCCGCCAGTTGAAACAGCCCCACATCCTGATCGATCACCTGACGAACCGATCCCATCTCGTGACGCCGATGCTGTTGCACCAGCCAGACGGGTTCGCCTTCCCACTCTCCGATTTGCAGCGCTGGCTGCCCGACAAGATCGAAAGTTGCCGCATCGCCGTGTGGCAATTCGCCATGAGGCAACCATAATTTTTGCTCATGGCTGACGATCCACCAGCCGTGATCTAATTTTTCAATTATACGATCCATAGCTCTTGCACTACCTTTGCTTCACTGGCATGTTGATAACATTATTTTTACAATTCCTGCGTGAGCAGTTTTTAAATCTACACTTGCGGAGTCAATCATGCTAAACCAGCTGGAAGACCTGACAGAGCGCGTCAGAGGAAGTAACAAACTGGTTGATCGCTGGCTACATGTACGTAAGCATCTGCTCGTGGCTTACTACAATCTGGTTGGCATTAAGCCTGGCAAAGAATCGTACATGCAACTGAATGAAAAAGCGCTGGATGATTTTTGTCAGAGCCTGGTCGACTACCTCTCCACCGGACACTTCAGTATTTATGAACGTATTCTGCATAAATTGGAAGGTAACGGGCAGCTTTTAAAAGCGACAAAAATTTGGCCGCTACTGGAAGCTAACACACAACGCATCATGGACTACTATGACTCCAGTCTGGAAACGGCGATTGATCACGATAACTGCCTGGAGTTTCAACAGGTTTTATCCGATCTCGGCGAAGCGCTGGAAGCCCGATTTGCGCTAGAAGATAAGCTGATCATGCTGGTCTTTGACGCCATGCATGACAATGCGGTTATCAAACGTCCTGCTTGAGTTCGGCGCACAGAACGCGTAGTTTACCCCTATTGCCTCTTATCAGAGGTTACATCTTGTCGGAGTGCCTGGTGTGAAAACACCGGCTGAGACCGTTAATTCGGGATCCGCGGAACCTGATCAGGTTAAAACCTGCGAAGGGAACAAGAGTAATTCTGCTTTATGCGTAAGCCTTAACGGGCGTCGCACACCTATTACTCATCCGTCGTCTGACAAGCCATCTCCTTACTTTTTTGGAATGAGCTATGTCTGCAACTACCCCTAAATTGTCCCGCCGCGAACAGCGCGCGCAAGCACAACACTTTATCGATACGCTGGAAGGCACAGCCTTCCCGAACTCAAAACGGATCTACATCACCGGTTCACAACACGATCTTCGCGTCCCGATGCGGGAAATTCAGCTTAGCCCGACGCTCATCGGCGGCAGCAAAGCGGAACCGCAGTTTGAAGAGAACGAAGCGATTCCGGTGTACGACACCTCCGGTCCGTATGGTGATCCGGATGTGGCAATTAACGTCCAGCAGGGGCTGACAAAGCTGCGCCAGCCGTGGATTGATGCGCGTAACGACAGCGAAGCCTTAACTGACCGCAGCTCTGTCTATACCAAAGAACGTCTGGCCGACGACGGTCTGGATGAACTGCGTTTCACCGGTTTGCTGACCCCAAAACGCGCGAAAGCAGGCAAATGCGTGACGCAACTGCACTACGCGCGCCAGGGTATCGTCACCCCGGAAATGGAGTTTATCGCCATTCGTGAAAACATGGGCCGTGAACGCATCCGCAGTGAAGTGTTACGCCAGCAGCATCCGGGTGAAGGATTTGGCGCACGCCTGCCGGAGAACATCACGCCGGAATTTGTGCGTGATGAAGTGGCCGCTGGACGAGCTATCATCCCCGCCAACATCAATCACCCGGAATCGGAACCGATGATTATCGGGCGTAATTTCCTGGTGAAGGTGAACGCCAATATCGGCAACTCTGCCGTCACCTCCTCCATCGAAGAAGAAGTGGAGAAACTGGTGTGGTCAACGCGCTGGGGAGCGGACACCGTAATGGACCTCTCCACCGGTCGCTATATCCATGAAACCCGCGAATGGATCCTGCGCAACAGCCCGGTGCCGATCGGTACCGTTCCGATCTACCAGGCGCTGGAGAAGGTCAACGGGATCGCCGAAGATCTGACGTGGGAAGCCTTCCGCGATACGCTGCTGGAGCAGGCCGAACAGGGGGTGGACTACTTCACCATTCATGCCGGCGTACTGCTGCGCTATGTGCCGATGACCGCGAAACGCCTGACAGGGATTGTCTCGCGCGGAGGGTCCATTATGGCGAAATGGTGTCTCTCTCATCACAAAGAGAACTTCCTCTTCCAGCACTTCCGCGAGATTTGTGAAATCTGCGCTGCCTATGACGTGTCGCTGTCGCTCGGCGATGGCCTGCGTCCGGGTTCCCTTCAGGACGCCAACGACGAGGCACAGTTCTCAGAACTGCACACACTGGGCGAACTGACCAAAATCGCCTGGGAGTATGACGTGCAGGTGATGATTGAAGGTCCGGGCCATGTGCCGATGCAGATGATCCGTCGCAACATGACCGAAGAGCTGGAGCACTGTCATGAAGCGCCATTCTACACCTTAGGCCCGCTGACCACTGATATCGCACCGGGTTACGACCATTTCACCTCGGGAATTGGCGCAGCGATGATCGGCTGGTTTGGCTGCGCGATGCTCTGCTATGTCACCCCGAAAGAACACCTTGGCCTGCCAAACAAAGAAGATGTGAAACAGGGGCTGATTACCTACAAGATTGCCGCCCATGCCGCCGATCTGGCGAAAGGGCATCCGGGGGCGCAAATCCGTGATAACGCGATGTCCAAAGCGCGCTTTGAATTCCGCTGGGAAGACCAGTTTAATCTGGCGCTCGATCCGTTTACCGCCCGCGCTTACCACGATGAAACCCTGCCGCAGGAATCCGGCAAAGTCGCGCACTTCTGCTCCATGTGCGGCCCGAAATTCTGCTCAATGAAAATCAGTCAGGAAGTCCGTGACTACGCCGCCGCGCAGACCATCGAAGTGGGGATGGCGGATATGTCAGAAAACTTCCGCGCCAAAGGCGGAGAAATCTACCTCAAGCGGGAGGAAGTCTGATGATTCAACCCGATTTCCCAACGGTTCCTTTTCGCCTGGGCCTCTATCCGGTTGTCGACAGCGTAACGTGGATTGAACGCCTACTGGATGCGGGCGTGCGTACGCTCCAGTTGCGCATCAAAGATAAGCGTGATGAAGAGGTGGAAGCCGATGTGGTGGCCGCCATCAAACTGGGGCGGAAATACAACGCCCGTCTGTTTATTAACGATTACTGGCGGCTGGCGATCAAACACCGCGCCTATGGCGTGCATCTGGGTCAGGAAGATCTGGAAACCACCGAACTGAAGGCGATTCAGGCGGCGGGATTACGCCTGGGCGTCTCGACACACGACGATATGGAGATCGACGTAGCGCTGGCGGCACGTCCCTCCTACATCGCGCTGGGCCACGTTTTCCCGACGCAGACTAAGCAGATGCCGTCCGCGCCGCAAGGACTGGAACAACTCGCACGGCATATCAATCGTCTGAATGATTATCCTACCGTCGCCATTGGCGGTATCAGCCTGGAGCGCGCCCCCGCCGTGCTGGCGACTGGTGTAGGGAGTATTGCGGTGGTCAGCGCCATTACCCAGGCCGAAGACTGGCGGGCGGCCACCGCGCAATTGCTGGCGATAGCAGGAGCAGGCGATGAATGACCGTGACTTTATGCGCTATAGCCGTCAGATCCTGCTGGGCGATATCGCCATTGACGGTCAGCAAAAGCTGCTTGCCAGCCGTGTGCTGATCGTCGGGCTGGGCGGATTAGGCTCACCGGCCGCGCTGTATCTGGCAGGAGCCGGTGTCGGCACGCTGGTGCTGGCTGACGACGATGAGGTTCATCTCAGCAACCTGCAGCGGCAGATCCTGTTCACCACGGATGATATTGCCCGCGCTAAATCGCAGGTTGCACAGCAGCGGCTGGCACGACTCAATCCGGATATCGAACTGCTCTCGCTGACGCAGCGTCTGAGTGGAGAGGCGCTCAGGCATGCAGTGGCGCAAGCGGATGTCGTGCTCGACTGCACCGACAACATGGCGACGCGTCAGGAAATTAACGCCGCCTGCGTGGCGCTCGATACCCCGCTGATCACCGCCAGCGCGGTCGGTTTTGGCGGCCAGTTGATGGTGTTGACGCCGCCCTGGTCACAAGGCTGCTATCGCTGCTTATGGCCGGATGACGCGGAACCCGAACGCAATTGCCGTACCGCAGGCGTTGTCGGCCCCGTGGTCGGGATGATGGGGACCCTGCAGGCACTCGAGGCAATCAAGCTCCTAAGCGGTATGGAGATACCCGGCGGCGAATTGCGCCTGTTTGACGGCAAAACCAGCCAGTGGCGCAGCCTGGCATTACGCCGCGCCAGCGGGTGCCCAGTGTGTGGAGGGCGACATGCGAATACAGTTCAATGATGAGCCAATGCAGTGTGCAGAAGGACTCTCCGTGCATACACTGCTGACGCAATTGAATCAGTTAAAACCCGGCGCCGCACTGGCGCTGAATCAACAGATCCTGCCCCGCGAGCAGTGGGAGCAGCACATCGTGCAGGAAGGCGACCAGATCCTGCTTTTTCAGGTTATCGCGGGGGGTTGAAATGTTACGAATTGCAGATAAAACGTTTGATTCGCATCTGTTCACGGGCACGGGTAAATTTGCATCACCAGCATTAATGATTGACGCGATCCGCGCCTCCGGTAGCCAACTGGTGACGCTGGCCATGAAGCGTGTGGATTTGCGCCAGCAAAATGACGCCATCCTGGCTCCTCTTATCGACGCGGGCGTCACGCTGTTGCCCAACACCTCCGGGGCGAAAACGGCAGAAGAGGCAATCTTTGCCGCACAGCTTGCGCGCGAGGCGCTCGGTACCCATTGGCTGAAGCTGGAAATTCATCCCGATGCGCGCTGGTTGCTGCCGGACCCCATTGAAACGCTGAAAGCCGCCGAGGCACTGGTAAAACAAGGATTTGTGGTGCTGCCTTACTGCGGTGCGGATCCGGTGCTGTGTAAACGGCTGGAAGAGGTGGGCTGTGCGGCAGTGATGCCGCTCGGCGCGCCGATTGGCTCTAATCAGGGGCTGGAAACCCGGGCCATGCTGGAGATTATTATCCAGCAGTCCACCGTTCCGGTCGTGGTGGATGCCGGAATCGGCGTACCCAGCCACGCCACGCAGGCGCTGGAAATGGGCGCGGACGCCGTGCTGGTGAATACGGCGATTGCCGTGGCGGACGATCCGGTGATGATGGCCCGCGCTTTCCGTCTGGCGGTAGAAGCCGGCCTTCTGGCGCGTCAGGCAGGACCGGGTAGTCGCAGCCGTCAGGCGCAGGCCACCAGCCCACTGACCGGTTTTCTGGAGATCCCGGTATGAAAACGTTCACCGACCGCTGGCAGCAACTCGACTGGGACGACATCCGCCTGCGCATCAACAGCAAAACGTCCGCTGACGTTGAGCGGGCGCTAAATGCCCCCCACCTCAGCCGCGACGATATGATGGCACTGCTGTCACCTGCCGCGAGCGCATACCTTGAACCGCTGGCACAGCGGGCGCAGACGCTGACCCGCCAGCGCTTCGGCAATACGGTGAGTTTTTACGTCCCGCTGTATCTCTCCAATCTGTGCGCTAACGACTGTACCTACTGCGGTTTTTCGATGAGTAACCGCATCAAGCGCAAGACGCTGAATGAAACGGACATTATCCGGGAGTGTGCGGCGATCCGCGAGCTGGGTTTCGAACATCTCCTGCTGGTCACCGGCGAGCATCAGGCAAAGGTCGGAATGGACTATTTCCGTCGCCACTTGCCCACCATTCGCCAGCAGTTTTCGTCATTACAGATGGAAGTTCAACCGTTAGCCGAGGCGGAATATGCCGAACTGAAAACGCTGGGACTCGACGGCGTGATGGTCTATCAGGAAACGTATCACGACGCGATGTACGCGCAGCACCATCTGAAAGGGAGAAAACAAGATTTCTTCTGGCGGCTGGAAACGCCGGACCGACTGGGGCGCGCAGGTATCGACAAAATCGGCCTCGGGGCGCTGATTGGTCTTTCCGACAACTGGCGGGTGGACTGCTATATGGTTGCAGAGCATTTGCTGTGGCTTCAGCAGCACTACTGGCAAAGCCGCTACTCGATTTCGTTCCCGCGCCTGCGTCCGTGCGCTGGCGGTATTGAGCCCGCCTCAATCATGGATGAGCGCCAACTGGTACAAACCATTTGCGCGTTCCGTCTGCTGGCACCGGAAATTGAGCTGTCGTTGTCGACGCGGGAGTCGCCCTGGTTTCGAGACCACGTGATCCCGCTGGCGATTAACAACGTCAGCGCGTTCTCGAAAACCCAGCCTGGCGGGTATGCGGACAATCATCCTGAACTGGAACAGTTCGCGCCACATGACAACCGCCGTCCCGAAACTGTCGCCGATGCGCTTGCCGCGCAGGGGCTTCAGCCGGTATGGAAAGACTGGGATGCGTATCTGGGGCGCGCTTCGCAAAGGCGATGAACCGTCTTGCAAACGGGTAACCATTTTACGAGCCGCGACGAAAGAGAGAAAACGAGAGGTTGTTGTTAGCCTCTCACTTTTTTAACGTATCACCGTCAGCCTTAACGCTGTCCAGGGCGAAGAGCTTCTTCCTCGTTTCGCCCTGCCTTCACCGAAATCAGCGAGATAAAACACCAATTTCAGCCAAAAATGGCCACTGGGGTGTACACTTCTTAAGATAAATCACCTCGTCTTATATCAGCGAGATTATAATTGCCTACATTCTTCCTGATATGCAGAGCCACATTGTTGGCTTCACTTCGCACTTCTCTTCGGGATTTACACTTTCTGGATAAGTACAGTAATGGCACGTCATAACAGAAAACTTTCATTCACGACGCCAATATTGGTGAGCTTTACGGGGATCATACTCAGCTTTTTATTGATCGCCATATTCATAACTTTTACGCAAAAGAATGATTTTCTTGAAGATTATCATGGCATAAATCGGAATTTCACCCATAACCTGGCGGTGAACTATACCGGGTCTTTGCTACGCGAAAATGATTATATCCTTGGTCGGGCGGCGACCTACTTTTCTCGTAATGACCACCTGAACGACACGGTTAACCTTGACCCGGAACAGGGTCTGAAAACCATCATGCAATTGCAGACGCTGATGCCCTCAGTCTCCTCGATCTCATTGGTAGATATAGAAGGCCATTACCTGCGCGCGCCCCAAGTGCTAAATACCGAACGCAGCACAACATTCGACGTGAAATCGCGTCCCTGGTTTATGGATCAGGCTGAAGCCAGTACCTTTAGCAACTATACCGCCCCCTACATTGACTATTTTACGCACCACCCTACGGTGACGATCTACAAACCGGTCATCTCTCCCGAAGGGAAAATGAAAGGTACGATTGCGTTTCATCTTGATCTGACGTCAATGGGTTACGCATTGCGCCAGATGGTGGCTCCCGTCCAGGGCGAGTTCTATGTGGTCGACCGTGATGGAAAAGTGGTACTGCATCCGGATACAGGCGCGCTGTTTAAACAGTATGTCAGTAAAAAAACCATGAGCCGGATGACCAGCGGTGAAGGACATCTGTACGACCCGGACACTCAGGACTGGTACTACTACTATTCGTTCACCAACCCGGACTGGTTTGTGATTTATCGGGTTTCAGATACAACCCTCGTCGATCTGACACGTCATGAGACCAACATTGTGGTCTGGGGATTTGCCCTTGCGGCGATCATCATTGCGCTGTTTGGTCTCTATCTTCGCCACGCTTCACGCACGGTGCTGATGAATATCATCAACGCAATCAAGACCGGCGATGTGAAACGCGCACCGCGCCTTGAAGCAATGCTGAGCAAAGCTATCGAGTCCAATAAGGAGCGCGAACTGGCTTACGTTCGACAGGCGACCATTGATGCCCTGACCGGTTGTAAAAACCGCCGCGCTTTTGACAGCGATATCGCCGCGCTGATGAACGATCACCAACCGTTCGTTCTGGCACTGGTGGATATTGATAATTTTAAATTTATCAATGATACCTGGGGACATTTGAATGGCGACATCGTCCTGCGTAACGTCGCGCGCGAAGGGATTCAGATCATGCAACCCGCCGCCGTTTCTGTCTATCGCTATGGCGGTGAGGAGTTTGCCGTGCTGTTCTCGGGTGAGCAATTGAACAACGCGCATACCCTACTGGAACGCTGGCGCATTGAGGTCGCGCAGCGCTCATGGCGTGAAGAGGGTCTGCACGTCACCTTTAGCGCCGGACTCGGGGAATGGAATCTGGAAGCGCAGGAACAGCTGATCATGCGTGTAGATGAAGCGCTATACAAAGCCAAACAGGAAGGAAAAAACCGGATTATTGTCGCGAATCGCTGATCATCCCCTCTCTGCAACGCCCGTTATGACGGGCTTTTTTTCATTTTGAGAAAAACCGCAACCGGTTTCATTATTTGTGCGATTTCTTTGTGATGCTTTACACACATTCGCGGTAAGGCGGTTGTTCTCATCACTCGGTCGGACTAAAGATGAAGTATCAATGGAACCGTGAGAGCGAACTATGAAGAATATCGTTTTATGCTGTGCCGCCGGTATGTCCACCAGCATGCTGGTACAACGAATGAAAGATGCCGCTCAGAAGAAAGGGATCGAAGTGACGATCAAGGCTGTGCCTGTCGCAGAGTTTAAAGAGAATATTGCCACGGCGGACATCGTCCTGTTGGGCCCGCAGGTCAAGTATGAGCAGGCAAAATTGCAGGCGCTGGCCGATCCGCTCGGTAAGAAAGTCGCCGTGATCGACATGATGGATTACGGCATGATGAAAGGCGATGCCGTGCTGGAAAAAGCCCTGAAGCTGATGGAGCCCTAACATGGAAGAGTTAGAAACCATCATTATGGAACTGCTGGTTAATGCCGGAGCCGCACGAAGCCAGGCATTGACCGCCCTGCAACTGGCCCGCAAAGGTGACTTTGCCGGTGCCGAACAGGCGATGGAAGAGTCACGCGATTACGTCAAACTGGCGCATAAAATCCAGACGCAACTGATCGGGATCGATGAAGGAACCGGTAAGCTGCCGGTGAATCTGATCACCGTCCACTCGCAGGACCATCTGATGAACGCGATGGTGATTCAGGATCTGGCAGGTGACATGATTGAACTGTATCGCCGAATCCCGCTGGCAAACTGATAAAAAAGCCTGGTGGCGCTACGCTTACCGGGCCTACAAAAACGCCATAAAAAAACCCGCCGAAGCGGGTTTTTTACTGTCAGGCAGTCAACGATTACTCGTTGTCAGAACCACCCAGACCTGCGTTCAGCAGTTCTGCCAGGCTGGCAGAGGCATCTTCTGCAGTCACCTGCGGTGCAGCCGGAAGTTCACCTGCAGCACGGCGACGCATACGATCCTGGTGGTACGCATAACCGGTACCCGCCGGGATCAGACGACCTACGATAACGTTCTCTTTCAGGCCACGCAGTTCGTCGCGTTTACCCGCAACGGCTGCTTCGGTCAGGACACGCGTGGTCTCCTGGAACGATGCGGCAGAGATGAACGACTCGGTTGCCAGAGACGCTTTGGTGATACCCAGCAGATCGCGGGAGAACGTGGCGCCCACTTTGCCGTTCGCTTCCAGTTCTCGGTTAGCGATCTTGACGCGGGAGTATTCAACCTGTTCGCCTTCCAGGAAGTCGGAGCTACCAGCGCTTTCGATGGTGGCTTTACGCAGCATCTGACGAACGATAACTTCGATGTGTTTATCGTTAATCTTAACGCCCTGCAGACGGTATACGTCCTGAACTTCGTTAACGATGTAACGAGTTACAGCATGAACACCACGCAGACGCAGAATGTCGTGCGGTGCTTCCGGACCGTCGGAAACCACGTCACCACGTTCTACACGTTCACCTTCGAACACGTTGAGCTGACGCCATTTCGGAATCATCTCTTCGTACGGATCGCTACCGTCTACCGGGGTGATCACCAGACGACGTTTCCCTTTGGTTTCTTTACCGAAGGAAATAATACCGCTGATTTCAGCCAGGATTGCCGGCTCTTTCGGACGACGTGCTTCGAACAGGTCCGCAACGCGCGGCAGACCACCGGTGATGTCCTTGGTACCGCCGGATTCCTGCGGAACACGCGCCAGGGTGTCACCAGAACTGATCTGTACGCCATCTTCCAACTGAACAATCGCTTTACCCGGCAGGAAGTACTGCGCAGGCATGTCGGTACCCGGGATCAGTACGTCGTTACCCTGAGCATCAACGATTTTCAGTGCAGGACGCAGATCTTTACCACCGGTAGTACGTTCTGCGGAATCCAGAACCACCAGAGAAGACAGACCGGTTAACTCGTCGGTCTGACGCGTAATGGTCTGGCCGTCGATCATGTCAGTGAAGCGGACAAAACCACTCACTTCCGTGATAACCGGCATAGTGTGCGGATCCCAGTTTGCTACGGTTTCACCGCCGGCAACCTGCTCACCATCACCTTTCGCCATCACAGAGCCGTAAGGCACTTTATAGCTTTCTTTGGTACGACCGAATTCGTCGATCAGTTTCAGCTCAGTATTACGGGAGGTGATCACCAGTTTACCGCTGGAGTTCACAACCGACTTCGCATTGCTCAGACGGATGCTACCTTTGTTTTTCACCTGGATGCTGGATTCAGCAGCCGCACGAGATGCCGCGCCACCGATGTGGAACGTACGCATCGTCAGCTGTGTACCCGGCTCACCGATGGACTGTGCCGCGATAACGCCGATAGCTTCACCTTTGTTGATGATGTGGCCACGCGCCAGGTCACGACCATAGCAGTGCGCACATACACCAAAGTCGGTGTCACAGGATACAACAGAGCGAACTTTCACAGAGTCAACGGAGTTCGCTTCCAGCAGATCACACCACTGTTCGTGCAGCAGCGTGTTGCGCGGAACCAGAATATCCGCCGTACCCGGCTTCAGAATGTCTTCTGCGGTTACACGACCCAGAACGCGATCGCGCAATGGCTCTTTAACATCACCACCCTCGATAACCGGGGTCATGGTGATACCTTCCAGCGTGCCGCAGTCGTCTTCGGTCACAACCAGATCCTGTGCAACGTCAACCAGACGACGCGTCAGGTAACCGGAGTTCGCTGTTTTCAGTGCGGTATCCGCCAGACCTTTACGCGCACCGTGCGTGGAGATGAAGTACTGGAGTACGTTCAGACCTTCACGGAAGTTCGCGGTGATCGGCGTTTCGATGATGGAGCCATCCGGCTTCGCCATCAGACCACGCATACCCGCCAGCTGACGAATCTGTGCAGCAGAACCACGCGCACCGGAATCGGCCATCATGTAGATGCTGTTGAAGGAAACCTGCTGCTCTTCCTGACCGTCACGGTTAATCACGGTTTCGGTTTGCAGGTTATCCATCATCGCTTTGGAAACGCGATCGTTCGCCGCAGCCCAGATATCGATCACTTTGTTGTAACGTTCGCCGGCGGTGACCAGACCAGACTGGAACTGTTCCTGGATCTCAGCCACTTCTGCTTCCGCTTCAGAGATGATCTCGTGTTTTTTCTCCGGGATGACCATGTCATCGATACCAACGGATGCACCTGAACGCGCTGCATAAGCAAAGCCGGTGTACATCGTCTGGTCCGCAAAAATAACGGTCGGCTTCAGACCCAGAATGCGGTAACAGGTGTTCAGCATTTTGGAGATCGCTTTCTTACCCAGCGCCTGGTTGACGATGGAGAAAGGCAGACCTTTCGGTACGATCATCCACAGGATTGC
This sequence comes from Citrobacter sp. Ca225, assembly GCF_030337175.1. Lineage (NCBI taxonomy): Bacteria > Pseudomonadati > Pseudomonadota > Gammaproteobacteria > Enterobacterales > Enterobacteriaceae > Citrobacter > Citrobacter sp. Ca225. Next base: position 22,615 of record NZ_JAOWCD010000074.1, read on the forward strand.
ACGACCTACCGTCGTATCAATCAGGCTGGTTTTCGCAACGAACTCGCCGTTAGCATCTTTTTCGTATTCGGTGATACGCACTTTAACGCGCGCATGCAGAGAGGCCAGGCCAGCGCGATAAATACGCTCAGCTTCTTTCGGGCCAGTCAGCACCATGCCTTCGCCTTTGGCGTTAACACAGTCACGGGTCATGTAGTACAGACCCAGTACAACGTCCTGAGACGGAACGATGATAGGTTCGCCGTTCGCCGGGGACAGGATGTTGTTGGTAGACATCATCAGCGCACGCGCTTCGAGCTGGGCTTCCAGCGTCAGCGGTACGTGAACAGCCATCTGGTCACCATCGAAGTCGGCGTTATAGGCCGCACAAACCAGCGGGTGCAGCTGGATAGCTTTACCTTCGATAAGAACAGGTTCAAACGCCTGGATACCCAGACGGTGCAGTGTTGGTGCACGGTTCAGCAGTACCGGGTGTTCGCGGATCACTTCGTCCAGGATATCCCAAACGACAGCTTCTTCACGCTCAACCATTTTCTTCGCGGCTTTGATGGTGGTGGCGAGGCCACGCAGTTCCAGCTTGCCGTAGATGAACGGTTTGAACAGCTCCAGTGCCATTTTCTTCGGCAGACCGCACTGATGCAGACGCAGGTATGGACCTACGGTGATAACAGAACGACCGGAGTAGTCAACACGCTTACCGAGCAGGTTCTGACGGAAACGACCCTGTTTACCTTTGATCATATCGGCCAAAGATTTCAGAGGACGTTTGTTAGAACCGGTGATCGCACGACCACGACGACCGTTATCCAGCAGGGCGTCAACCGCTTCCTGCAGCATACGTTTTTCGTTGCGTACGATTATGTCCGGCGCAGCCAGATCCAGCAGACGTTTCAGACGGTTGTTACGGTTGATCACGCGACGATACAGATCGTTCAGATCCGACGTGGCGAAACGACCACCATCCAGCGGAACCAGCGGACGCAGATCTGGCGGCAGAACCGGCAGAACGGTCAGGATCATCCACTCCGGCTTATTGCCAGACTGAACGAACGCTTCCAGCAGCTTAATACGCTTGGTCAGCTTCTTACGCTTGGTTTCGGAGTTGGTTTCGTTCAGCTCTTCACGCAGAGTTTCACACTCTTGCTCCAGATCCATGCTCTTCAGCAAGGCCTGGATCGCTTCCGCACCCATCTTCGCGTCAAATTCGTCACCGAACTCTTCCAGCGCATCCAGATACTGTTCTTCAGTCAGGATCTGCTGGCGTTCCAGATTGGTCATACCGCCTTCGATAACCACATAGGATTCGAAGTACAGTACGCGTTCGATATCGCGCAGCGGCATATCGAGCAACAGGCCGATACGGGACGGCAGAGATTTCAGGAACCAGATGTGAGCAGTCGGGGACGCCAGCTCGATGTGGCCCATACGCTCACGGCGTACTTTAGTCTGGGTCACTTCAACGCCGCACTTCTCACAGATCACACCGCGGTGTTTCAGGCGCTTGTACTTACCGCACAGGCACTCGTAGTCTTTTACCGGCCCAAAGATACGGGCGCAGAAAAGGCCGTCACGCTCAGGTTTGAACGTACGGTAGTTAATGGTTTCCGGCTTCTTAACTTCACCGAAAGACCATGAACGGATCATGTCTGGCGAAGCCAGAGCAATTTTGATCGCATCAAACTCTTCGGTTTTAGTTTGCGCTTTCAGAAACTTTAATAAGTCTTTCACGGATTTGCTCCCGTCGGAGTTAGCACATTCCGCTGCCGGGTGTTATCCCGGCAGCAGTGACCTGTTTGAGCGAGAATTACTCGTCTTCCAGTTCGATGTTGATACCCAGCGAACGAATCTCTTTCAACAGTACGTTGAAGGATTCCGGCATGCCCGGTTCCATCTGATGGTTGCCATCTACGATGTTCTTATACATCTTAGTACGGCCGTTCACGTCATCAGACTTAACGGTGAGCATTTCCTGCAGGGTGTATGCCGCGCCGTATGCTTCCAGCGCCCACACTTCCATCTCCCCGAAGCGCTGACCACCGAACTGCGCCTTACCACCCAGCGGCTGCTGAGTAACCAGGCTGTAGGAACCGGTGGAACGAGCGTGCATCTTATCGTCGACCAGGTGGTTCAGTTTCAGCATGTACATGTAACCTACGGTTACCGGACGCTCGAACTGCTCACCCGTACGGCCGTCGAACAGCGTGATCTGACCGGAAGTCGGCAGGTCACCCAGTTTCAGCAGCTCTTTAATTTCCGCTTCTTTCGCACCGTCGAACACCGGCGTTGCGATTGGCATACCTTTGCGCAGGTTTTCAGCCAGACGCAGAACTTCTTCATCGCTGAAGGTATTCAGGTCAACTTTCTGACGAACGTCAGCACCCAGATCGTACGCACGCTGGATGAACTCGCGCAGTTTCGCGACTTCCTGCTGCTGTTTCAGCATGGCGTTGATCTTATCGCCGATACCTTTCGCAGCCATACCCAGGTGGGTTTCCAGAATCTGACCGATGTTCATACGAGACGGTACGCCCAGCGGGTTCAGTACGATATCTACCGGCGTACCGTTAGCATCGTGCGGCATATCTTCGATCGGGTTGATCTTAGAAATGACACCCTTGTTACCGTGACGACCTGCCATCTTGTCACCAGGCTGGATACGGCGTTTAACGGCCAGATAGACCTTAACAATCTTCAGCACGCCCGGTGCCAGATCGTCGCCTTGGGTGATTTTGCGGCGTTTCGCTTCGAGTTTTTTCTCGAACTCGTGTTTCAGTTCGTCGTACTGCTCAGCCAGCTGTTCCAGCTGATTTTGTTTCTCTTCATCGGTCAGGCCGAGTTCCAGCCAGCGATCGCGAGGCAGTTTGTCGAGCTTCTCAGCTTCAACACCACCGGCAACCAGCACAGCATAGATACGGCTGAACAGGCCAGCTTCGAGGATCTGCAGTTCTTCAGACAGGTCTTTCTTCGCCTGCTTCAGCTGCATCTCTTCGATTTCCAGCGCACGTTTGTCTTTTTCTACGCCATCGCGAGTAAAGACCTGAACGTCGATAACCGTACCGGAAACACCGTTTGGTACGCGCAGAGAAGAGTCTTTAACGTCAGACGCTTTCTCACCGAAGATCGCACGCAGCAGTTTTTCTTCTGGCGTCAGCTGGGTTTCACCTTTCGGCGTTACCTTACCCACCAGAATGTCGCCGCCGGTCACTTCCGCACCGATGTAAACGATACCGGATTCATCCAGTTTAGAGAGCGCAGCTTCACCCACGTTCGGGATGTCAGCGGTGATCTCTTCCGGCCCCAGCTTGGTGTCACGGGACACGCACGCCAGTTCCTGAATGTGGATGGTGGTGAAACGGTCTTCCTGGACAACACGCTCGGAAACGAGGATGGAGTCTTCGAAGTTGTAACCGTTCCACGGCATGAACGCGACGCGCATGTTCTGACCGAGCGCCAGTTCACCGAGGTCGGTGGACGGACCGTCTGCCAGTACATCACCACGTTCAACCGGCTCGCCCAGAGAGACACACGGCATCTGGTTGATACAGGTGTTCTGGTTAGAACGGGTGTATTTGGTCAGGTTGTAGATGTCGATACCCGCTTCGCCCGGGTACATCTCGTCTTCGTTAACTTTGATAACGATACGGGAAGCATCCACGTACTGAACGGTACCGCCACGTTTAGCCACCGCAGTAACACCGGAGTCAACGGCAACAGCACGTTCCATACCGGTACCTACCAGCGGCTTATCAGCGCGCAGAGTCGGAACCGCCTGACGTTGCATGTTCGCACCCATCAATGCACGGTTGGCGTCATCGTGTTCCAGGAACGGGATCAGGGACGCACCGACGGAAACCACCTGCTGAGTGGAAACGTCCATGTAGTCAACCTGGTCACGGCTGAACAGGCTGGATTCACCTTTGCTACGGCAGGTCACCAGATCTTCTACGAAGTGGCCATCGTCATCCAGGTTGGAGTTCGCCTGAGCGATAACGAAGTTACCTTCTTCAATAGCAGACAGGTAATGAATCTCATCTGTCACAACGCCATCAACCACGCGACGATACGGCGTCTCGAGGAAGCCATATTCGTTAGTCTGTGCGTACACGGACAGGGAGTTGATCAGACCGATGTTCGGACCTTCAGGCGTTTCGATTGGACATACGCGACCATAGTGCGTCGGGTGTACGTCTCGAACTTCAAAGCCAGCGCGCTCACGCGTCAGACCGCCAGGGCCGAGGGCAGAGATACGACGTTTGTGCGTAATCTCAGACAGCGGGTTGTTCTGGTCCATAAACTGAGACAGCTGGCTGGAACCGAAGAACTCTTTCACTGCTGCAGAAATCGGTTTGGCGTTGATCATGTCCTGAGGCATCAGGGTATCCAGATCGCCCAGAGACAGACGCTCTTTCACCGCACGCTCAACACGTACCAGGCCAACGCGGAACTGGTTTTCCGCCATTTCGCCTACGGAACGGATACGACGGTTGCCGAGGTGGTCGATATCATCGACTTCGCCTTTACCGTTACGGATATCGATGAGCTTCTTCATCACTTCGATGATGTCGTCTTTGCTCAGGATACCGGAACCTTCGATTTCGTCGCGCAGCAGAGAACGGTTGAACTTCATACGACCGACCGCAGACAGGTCATAACGGTCTTCAGAGAAGAACAGGTTCTCAAACAGGCTTTCAGCCGCTTCACGTGTCGGCGGCTCACCCGGGCGCATCATGCGGTAGATTTCTACCAGCGCGCTCAGACGATCGTTAGTTGGGTCGACGCGTACGGTTTCAGAAATGTACGGGCCGTGATCCAGATCGTTGGTGAACAGGGTTTCGATACGTTTGTGGCCAGACTGGCTCAGCTTAGCCAGCAGATCCAGGCTCAGCTCCATGTTCGCCGGGCAGATCAGCTCGCCAGTGGATTCATCAACGTAATCTTTCGCAGCCACTTTGCCCGCAATGTACTCAACCGGAACTTCGATATGTTTGATATCGTCTTTTTCCAGTTGGCGGATGTGACGCGCAGTGATGCGGCGGCCTTTTTCAACGTAGATTTTACCGTTCGCTTCGATATCGAAGGAGGCGGTTTCACCACGCAGACGTTCAGGCACCAGCTCCATCTGCAGCTTGTTGTCGCGAATCTCGAAAATCACTTTTTCGAAGAACAGATCCAGGATCTGCTCAGTGGTGTAGTTCAGCGCACGCAGAATAATGGTCGCAGGCAGTTTACGGCGACGGTCGATACGTACGAACAGGTTGTCCTTCGGATCGAATTCGAAGTCCAGCCAGGAACCACGGTAAGGAATGATGCGCGCGTTATACAGCACTTTACCCGAAGAGTGGGTTTTACCTTTGTCGGAGTCAAAGAAGACGCCCGGACTACGGTGCAGCTGAGAAACGATAACACGCTCAGTACCGTTGATAACAAAGGTACCGTTGTCGGTCATGAGCGGAATTTCGCCCATGTAGACTTCTTGTTCTTTAATGTCTTTAACGGTGCCTTCCGGCGCTTCGCGCTCGTAGATCACCAGACGCAGTTTTACGCGCAGCGGTGCGGAATAGGTCACGCCACGGATCTGACATTCCTGAACGTCAAACACCGGTTCGCCAAGACGGTAGCTGACGTATTGCAGCTCGGAATTACCGCTATAGCTCTGAATCGGGAATACGGAACGGAAGGCGGCTTCCAGACCATACTGCCCCTCAGGATCTTGCTCGATAAACTTCTGAAACGAGTCAAGCTGGATAGAAAGGAGATAAGGCACATCCAGAACTTGTGGACGTTTACCAAAATCCTTACGAATACGTTTTTTCTCGGTATAGGAGTAAACCATAGGGTTCCTCAGCTCGCTGACAAGTCGACCCATCTGTCCATTGAGCGGACAGTTTGTGCAACACTATTTTGTTGACCGGAAAATCGAATACTTTCCGCAATGCCTGTTGCTATCACGCTTAAACCATTTCATTGCGATTTACACAGAACGGACGCTCTGTCGCAGTATATTAAGTCGTCGATAGAAACAAGCATTGAAAGGCACAGCAGTAGTCAAACAGTGTGAAACGCTACTGGCGCCTTACAGCGCAAAAAGGCTGGTGACCAAAAAGTCACCAGCCATCAGCCTAATTTCTCAGGCTGCAACCGGAAGGGTTGGCTTATTTAACTTCAACTTCAGCGCCAGCTTCTTCCAGAGATTTTTTCAGTGCTTCTGCGTCATCTTTGCTCACGCCTTCTTTCAGAGCGGCCGGAGCAGATTCTACCAGGTCTTTAGCTTCTTTCAGACCCAGGCCAGTTGCGCCACGTACTGCTTTGATTACAGCAACTTTGTTAGCGCCAGCAGCTTTCAGAATTACGTCGAATTCAGTTTTTTCTTCAGCAGCTTCAACCGGGCCAGCAGCTACAGCAACAGCAGCAGCAGCGGAAACACCGAATTTTTCTTCCATTGCAGAGATCAGTTCTACAACGTCCATTACGGACATAGCGGATACTGCTTCAATGATTTGATCTTTAGTGATAGACATTTAAATTGTTCCTGAATATCAGAATAAGTTTATACGTAAGCAGATGCTTTAAAAAGATAACTGCGATTAAGCAGCTTCTTTCGCATCGCGTACAGCAGCCAGAGTACGAACCAGTTTGCCAGCCGAAGCTTCTTTCATGGTTGCCATCAGGCGTGCAATTGCTTCTTCGTAGGTCGGCAGAGTTGCCAGGCGGTCGATCTGAGACGCCGGGATCAGCTCACCTTCAAAGGCAGCGGCTTTGACCTCAAATTTTGCATTCGCTTTCGCGAACTCTTTGAACAGACGAGCAGCAGCGCCCGGGTGTTCCATAGAGTATGCAATCAGGGTCGGACCAACAAACGTGTCTTTCAGGCACTCGAACGGAGAACCTTCAACAGCACGACGCAGCAGGGTGTTACGAACAACACGCATGTAAACGCCAGCTTCACGACCTGCTTTACGCAGTTCAGTCATTTTATCTACAGTCACGCCACGGGAATCCGCAACTACTGCAGACAGCGCGCCTTTGGCTACTTCGCTGACTTCAGCAACAATCGCTTGTTTGTCTTGAAGATTTAAAGCCATTAGCTTTGCTCCTGGATGTTTGCCGGAACTCATGTTCCGGAACTCACTTCACTCTTTCCAACGAAAAGAGCGTCTTAATACGGTGAGCAGAAACAAGCCAGAGTATCCAAAAATAATCTTAGCGTTCTGTCACCGTCTACGCAGGGGATTAAGTTTCTTACGAAACACCTGCGGTCTTCGACGGAGGCCTGGATTAGGCCAGGCTCCAACGAACAAATCTGTTCTATGCTTCGTCTTTCGAACCGCAATTCAAATGACTTGCAGAGTGTCTGTCTCTTTCAACAGAAACGTGGGGGTAGAATTGTAGACAAATCCACCGCCCACGTAAAGCTAATCTTAGTTCGCAGAAGCGCTCAGACCAGCCTGATCAACGGCAACACCAGCACCCATGGTGGTGGAGATGCTGATTTTTTTGATGTACACGCCTTTCGCCTGAGTCGGTTTTGCTTTCTTCAGCGCAACCAGCAGAGCTTCCAGGTTTTCTTTCAGTTTGTCAGCGTCAAAATCCACTTTACCGATGGTAGTGTGGATGATGCCGTTTTTGTCGTTACGGTAACGAACCTGACCCGCTTTAGCGTTCTTAACTGCTTCAGCAACGTTCGGCGTTACGGTACCCACTTTCGGGTTTGGCATCAGGCCACGCGGACCCAGAACCTGGCCCAGTTGGCCAACAACGCGCATTGCATCCGGAGAAGCAATAACCACGTCAAAGTTCATTTCGCCTTTCTTGATCTGCTCAGCCAGATCTTCCATACCTACCAGTTCAGCGCCAGCAGCTTTAGCAGCTTCAGCGTTTGCACCCTGGGTAAATACAGCTACGCGAACGGAACGGCCAGTACCGTGCGGCAGTACAGTTGCACCACGTACGTTCTGGTCAGATTTACGCGCATCGATGCCGAGGTTAACGGCAACGTCTACGCTTTCAACGAACTTAGCGGTAGCCAGTTCTTTCAGCAGAGAGATAGCTTCGTTGATGTCGTACTGTTTGGTCGCATCAACTTTCTCACGGATCACACGCATGCGCTTGGTCAGTTTAGCCATTTCTTAGTCCTCCACTACCAGGCCCATGGAACGTGCAGTACCTTCAATGGAGCGAGTCATCGCTTCAATGTCGGCACCAGTCATGTCGGCAGCTTTGGTCTGCGCGATTTCCTGCAGCTGAGCGCGGGAAATTTTACCTACTTTGTCTTTGTTCGGCTTACCGGAACCAGACTTAATACCAGCCGCTTTCTTCAGCAGAACGGCTGCCGGAGGCGTTTTGGTAATGAAGGTGAAAGAACGGTCAGCGTAAACGGTGATAACAACCGGAATTGGCAGACCTTTTTCGATGGAATCAGTCTTAGCGTTGAACGCTTTGCAGAATTCCATGATGTTAACACCCTGTTGACCCAGAGCAGGACCAACCGGCGGACTCGGGTTTGCCATACCAGCTGCAACCTGCAGCTTGACGTAGGCTTGGACTTTCTTAGCCATTCTCAATTTCCTCTGTTGGGTGATAGCGCCTCAGAGAGGCTCCCCGTGATATAAAAATTCGTTCTACGGGCCAGGCCCATAAAAACAAAAGGCGCGAAATTGTATTCCAATCTCACGCCTTGTGCAACGATTAAATCGCCGCTTTTTTGATCGCTACTTAGGCTTTTTCAACCTGTGCAAAGTCCAGCTCTACCGGGGTCGCACGACCGAAGATAGAAACGGATACTTTCAGGCGGGACTTCTCATAGTCCACTTCTTCAACGACGCCATTAAAGTCAGCAAACGGACCATCGTTGACACGCACCATCTCACCCGGTTCAAACAACGTTTTCGGCCGCGGCTTATCACCCACCTGCTGCAGGCGATTCATAATCGCATCAACTTCTTTGTCGCTGATCGGCGCCGGACGGTCAGATGTACCGCCGATAAAGCCCATCACACGCGGTACGCTACGCACCAGGTGCCAGCTCGCGTCATTCATGACCATCTGGACCAGCACATAACCCGGGAAGAATTTACGCTCGCTCTTACGGCGCTGACCACCACGGATTTCAACCACTTCTTCGGTCGGCACCATGACTTCGCCAAACAACTCTTCCATATTGTGTAATTTGATATGCTCACGCAGCGATGTTGCTACGCGGCCTTCAAAACCGGAAAACGCCTGAACGACGTACCAGCGCTTTTTAGGAGCTTCAGACATCTCAGAACCTCAGGCCAGTGATAAAGGAAACCAGGCGAACCAGAATACCATCCAGTCCCCACAGGATCAGTGACATTACTGCGGTAACCGCAGCCACAATCAACGTGGTGTGCAATGTTTCCTGGCGAGTCGGCCAAATGACCTTACGTACTTCAGTACGCGCTTCGCGGGCAAAAGCAACGGTAGCTTTACCTTTTGTCGTCAACAGCGCGACACCACCCGCTGCAGCAATCAGAATTACTACGGCCAGCGCACGCAGCGGCAGCATCATGTCACGATAAAGATAGTTGCCAACAATTGCCACGAGCAGCAATGCCACAACCACGATCCACTTTATCGCTTCCAGGCCACGCCCGCTCCCTTGAGCTTCGGTATTCGCACTCATAAACCAACCTGTCAGAAGTATTCTACAAATAATTTCACCCCGCGAATGCGAGGCTAACCAGTCAACCTTGTGCCGAAATGCATTGGGGGCATTCCGGGCTCAACGCCCTCTTCAGAGCCTGTCTCAGCAATGATTATGACAAATAAAATCACTGATGAGCCAGGTTCTGGTTCGAAAGCGTGCAAAAAGGGCATCAAATGATGCCCTTTTAATGCGCATTGCGTCAAATGTTATCAGTGATTAGCTGAGAACTTTAGCAACAACGCCTGCGCCTACCGTACGGCCGCCTTCACGGATTGCGAAACGCAGACCGTCGTCCATCGCGATCGGGTGGATCAGGGTAACAACCATTTTGATGTTGTCGCCCGGCATTACCATCTCAACGCCTTCCGGCAGTTCGATGGTGCCAGTCACGTCAGTTGTACGGAAGTAGAACTGCGGACGGTAGCCTTTGAAGAACGGAGTATGACGGCCGCCTTCGTCTTTGGACAGGATGTACACTTCGGATTCGAACATCGTGTGCGGCTTGATGGTGCCCGGCTTAGCCAGTACCTGACCACGTTCGATTTCTTCACGTTTGATACCACGCAGCAGAACACCAACGTTCTCACCCGCACGGCCTTCGTCCAGCAGTTTGCGGAACATTTCAACGCCAGTACAGGTAGACTTGGCAGTCTCTTTGATACCAACGATTTCAACTTCTTCGCCCACTTTGATGATACCGCGTTCTACACGACCGGTAACAACGGTACCACGACCGGAGATGGAGAATACGTCTTCGATCGGCAGCAGGAACGGCTTGTCAATCGCACGCTCTGGTTCCGGGATGTAAGAATCCAGGAAGCCAGCCAGTTCGATGATTTTCGCTTCCCACTCTGCGTCGCCTTCCAGCGCTTTCAGAGCAGAACCACGAACGATCGGGGTGTCGTCGCCCGGGAAATCGTACTGAGACAGAAGTTCACGAACTTCCATTTCTACCAGTTCCAGCAGCTCTTCGTCATCAACCATGTCGCATTTGTTCAGGAACACGATGATGTACGGAACGCCTACCTGACGACCCAGCAGGATGTGCTCACGAGTCTGCGGCATCGGGCCGTCAGTCGCAGCAACAACCAGGATCGCGCCGTCCATCTGCGCAGCACCGGTGATCATGTTTTTAACATAGTCGGCGTGGCCCGGGCAGTCTACGTGTGCGTAGTGGCGAGTCGGGGTGTCATATTCAACGTGAGAAGTGTTGATGGTGATACCACGAGCTTTTTCTTCCGGCGCGTTATCGATCTGATCGAATGCGCGAGCAGCACCGCCGTAGGTTTTAGCCAGTACGGTAGTGAT
>NZ_JAOWCD010000075.1:0-2890 GCF_030337175.1 Citrobacter sp. Ca225
AGGGAAAGCTGCACGTAATCAGCAAGCGATATACGCAGCGAATTGAGCGGCATAACCTGAATCTGAGGCAGCACCTGGCAAGGCTGGGACGGAAGTCGCTGTCGTTCTCAAAATCGGTGGAGCTGCATGACAAAGTCATCGGGCATTATCTGAACATAAAACACTATCAATAAGTTGGAGTCATTACCGCGAATGTGTTAGACGGTGTCCACCATAGAAAAGCCAGAAAACGAAATCAGATATTTTAGTCGCCACATATCGTGTCCTGTGATATTTGATTACTATCACCCGATAAGCGTATTAATAAATGCTGGCTCAACATTGGTGGATATTTAAATGGTCATATTCCTGATGACCTAACGTGGGAGTTGTGTCGGGCTTAAAGCTAATTCACCGTAAGAACAATTTTCCCAACATGCTTGCCGGACTCCATCAATGCATGCGCGCGTGCTGCTTCGCGTAACGGGAATGTGCTGTGAATTATGGGATGGCAACGACCTGCATTGAGAATCGGCCAGATATTTTTAAGCAAGTCATTGGCAATTTCGGCTTTTTCGACCGAAGTTCGTGCTCGCATCGTTGAACCCGTGACAACCGCTCGCTTCAACGCGAGTTCTTGCAGATCCACTTGTTCTGCGAAAGCTCCGCCAAGGAAGCCAATGATTACCAGCCGGCCATCCATTCCTAAACTCCTCATATTTCGGGAGAAATAGGATGCACCCATTATATCGAGAATGATATCAACGCCACGGCCATCCGTTTGCTTCAAAATGAAATCAGAAAAATCAGTTGTCCGGTAGTTGACTGGCGTAGCGCCAAGCTCTGCGATCACATCGCATTTATCATCTGATCCAGCCGTCGCATATGCCTCGATACCGATTTCGCGGCATAGCATCAACGCGGTTGTGCCGATACCACTTGTTCCCCCATGAATCAGAACACTCTGACCCTGTGTTGCGCCACCAATCTTGAACAAGTTTGCCCAGACGGTGAACAGAGTCTCAGGAAGTGCCGCCGCTGCTATCATTGACATGCTGTCTGGCACCGGCAGTGTCTGGCTTTCCGGCACGATGCAATACTCACCATAACCACCGCCATTCGTCAGAGCACAGACTCGGTCACCAATCTTTACGCCCGTGACGCCTTCTCCAATTGATGAAACCGTTCCAGCGACCTCAAGACCAGGAATAGGGGTTACGTCGTCAGGCATAGGGTAATGACCCTGGCGTTGAATGACGTCAGGACGATTAACACCTGCGGCCTTGACGCGAACCAAAATTTCCCCAGCCTTTGGCACCGGAATCGTTGTCTGAACGGGCGTTAAAACCTCTGGCCCGCCAGGCTCAGAGATTTCAATGACAGTCATTTTATTCGCAGTATGTAACATGAACGTAAGTCCTTATGATTTTGTTTTTCGTTGAATTTCCCAACTACACTGTGTCTCATCACTAGCCACTTTTCTGTACGTTGCAGCACGTACCCTCTTCTAGGGGTCAGTTTGGATATAGAGAATTATTGTACTATAAGGGCTTCCCCGGCATGTCAACGCCGGTGTTTACGGTTTCTGTCTGCACTATAGTAAAAAAATAAAGGGGAGAGACTGCGGTACTATAAACGGTCATGATGAATCGTCATCGATTCGGACCCTGATGAAAGACGCTCGTGAGGCTCTAGTTCGTTAGTCGGGTACACTTGCCCTGTACAATAAGCAGATATACCTCACGGGGTCTAACCCTTTATCATCAACGAGTTGCAGATCAGATGGTCATACAGCTTTGTACTTTAGCTGGCTGAGTACAACCTGAAATCATCACCGTAATGCAATGATGCCCAGCACAGTCTTGCATTTTTGGCAGCGATGGCAACAACAGCGCGCCAGTATCCTCTGCGTTCGACCAGTGAGCAGACCCAACGACTGAATAAATCAGTCCTTTTCTCCGCCCCGATCAGTACCGAGCGGGCACCCTGAACCAGAAGTGTTCTCAGATACGAATCGCCAGCTTTCGTTATCCTGCCAAGCTTCGACTTTCCGCCGCTGCTGTACTGCGATGGTGTCAGTCCCAGCCAGGCTGCCAGCTGGCGCCCATTCTTAAAATCATGTGCATTACCGATACTGGCGACCAGCGCACAGGCCGTTGTGGGGCCAACGCCCTTCAATTCCATCAGCCGCTGACTGCGATGATCTGTTTTGGCCATGCGGGACAAAATTCGGTCATATTCAGCGATGTTATCTTCAATGCGAGCAACGTGCTCCAGCAAATCATCAACACATTGCTGAACCTGAAGTGGTAAAGAATTCTTCTGCTCAAAAACTATGTGGCGCAGGGCATCTGTACTTTGTGGGGCGATAACGCCGAATTCAGATATCAACCCCCGGAGACGATTATATGTTGCTGTTTTCTCTTCGATAAAACCCTGTCGGGTACGATGCAGACACTGCATTGCCTGCTGGCTCTTATCCTTAACCGGCACAAACCGCATATGTGGGCGACGAACCGCCTCGCAGATAGCCTGAGCATCAGCTGCATCATTTTTCCCTGATTTACCAGCGATGCGGTAAGGCGATACAAATTTAGCGGCCATCAGACGCGGCTCATGACCATACTGCCGAAACAGTCTTGCCCAGTAATGAGCCCCGGAGCACGCCTCCATCCCGATAACACAGGGCGGCAAACCAGCAATCAGCCCGGGAAGAGCTGCGCGGGTTACTCTGGATTTAACCAGAACGGTTTTGCCATTCTGGTCAACGCAATGAACAGCGAACACATTTTTAGCAAGATCGATACCGACAGTAGTAATGGTCATAACGAATCCCTCCGGGGTTGTGTTTACCCCATGATTGCACAAGAGTTAATCAGGCGCATAATCAGGGGAAGTCCCTTCCATTCGT
>NZ_JAOWCD010000076.1:0-50656 GCF_030337175.1 Citrobacter sp. Ca225
GGGGGGGACTTGAACCCCCACGTCCGTAAGGACACTAACACCTGAAGCTAGCGCGTCTACCAATTCCGCCACCTTCGCATACCATCGATTCTTAAAAAGAATCGCTACCACGGAGGCGCATTCTAGTGGTTTTCAGTTTTTCGTCAATAGTTAATTACGTAGGATAGCGGTGATTGCTGCAAAAACGGCCATTCACATGGCCGTTCAGACTGCTGACAAAGAAGGAAAAAACGTGGTTTTTCCTTCTTTGTGGTTATCAGCCGAAAATCAATGAGTTGATTTTCCTTGTTTTTAATGAGGTGTTCTCTGCTTGTCCGGTATCGGGATGAGGTTTGTCATCCCTCTCAACGGCCATTCGCATGGCCGTTATCGCGACTAGGCTTTTTTCGCCTGGCGGGTCATGACCGTACGATACACTTTGAAGCGTCCGGTCTGGGCGATGACCTCGTGGAAGCCAAAGGTCTCATCCAGTACCTGCGGATACGGCAGGAAGGCGTTAGCAACTATGCGCAGTTCACCGCCACTGTTCAGATGACGTACGGCACCGCGAATCAGAGATTGTGCGGCATCAAGGCTGGTTTGCATGCCGTCATGGAACGGTGGGTTAGAGATGATCATATCAAAGCGTCCCGTCACTTCAGAGAAGACGTTGCTGGCAAAGACTTCACCCTCAATGCCGTTCGCCGCCAGGGTGGCGCGACTGGCTTCCACCGCCGGCGCGGCGACGTCGCAGAGCGTTAAACGCACTTTCGGCGAGTGACTGGCCAGCGCGACAGAAAGTACACCTGCGCCACAGCCGACGTCCAGCACTTTACCTTTAGTGTGTGGTGTCAGCGTGGAGAGCAGTAACTGGCTGCCGACATCCAGACCATCGCGGCTGAAGACGCCAGGCAAGGTTTTGATCGTCAGCCCATCAACGTGGTATTCGCCCCAGAATTTATCGGCATCAAACATCGGCTGCGTTTCCAGACGACCATGATACAGGCCGCAACGACGCGCGCTGTCAATTTTGTTCAGCGGGGCATATTCCGCCAGCATTTGCTCGGCGCTACGTACGCCACTGCGGTTTTCACCGACTACGAAAATGTCGGTTCCCACAGGAAGCAGCGACAGAATATTCATCAACTGGAACTGGGCTTCCGGCTTGTTTTTCGGCCAGTAATAGATAAAGGTGTCACAGTCGGCAACGTCTTGCGCTTGTGCGACAAGGCTGAAACGTGCGTTGTCGCCCATCTGGCGGCTCAGCACCTGCCAGTGGTGGAACTGTTGGGTATGCACGCGGCGGTCTGCGCTTTCAAAGCGCGCGGGCAGGTCATCCTGCAAGTCTCCGGCAAACAGAATACGGCTTTGTTCGAAATCATCACTGTGGCGCAGCAAGACTTCACTTGCCGGGGTAAAAGCAGACATGGAAAACTCCTTAATTCATACAGCGGGCGATTATAGACGTTTGATGGCGTCTATTCGACTAATTTGCTATATTTGCGCCCCTGAATACAGGAGCGATTCGCTATGACAACCCGACGAGACTGGCAGTTACAGCAACTGGGCATTACCCAGTGGTCGCTGCGTCGCCCCGGCGCGTTGCAGGGAGAGATCGCGATTTCCATTCCTGCGCACGTCCGTCTGGTGATGGTCGGTGAAACACTGCCGCCGCTGACAGAACCTCTGGTCAGTGACATTCTGCGAGCCTTAACGCTGAGCCCCGATCAGGTATTGCAGGTGACGCCCGAACGCGTCGCGATGCTGCCGCAGGGCAGCCGCTGCAACAGCTGGCGAGTGGGTACAGATGCGCCGCTGACGCTGGAAGGCGCGCAGATTGCAACGCCGGCATTTGATGAATTGCGGGTAAACCCAACGGCACGCGCCGCACTATGGCAACAAATCTGCACACATGAACACGATTTCTTCCCTCAGTCAGAGTGATTTACCCGCCGCGTTTCAGATTGAAAAGCGCGCCCATGCGTTTCCCTGGAGTGAGCACACGTTTGCCAGTAATCAGGGGGAGCGTTATCTCAACTATCAATTGACGGTAGAGGGGAGAATGGCGGCGTTTGCCATTACGCAGGTAGTGCTGGATGAAGCTACGCTGTTCAACATTGCCGTTGATCCCGACTTTCAGCGCCGGGGAATAGGGAAAGCGCTGCTGGAACATCTCATTGATGAATTAGAAAAACGCGGCGTCCTGACGCTGTGGCTGGAGGTTCGCGCTTCCAACGTTGCCGCCATCGCACTGTATGAAAGCTTAGGCTTCAACGAGGCAACGATTCGCCGCAATTATTATCCGACCGCTGACGGTCGTGAGGACGCCATCATAATGGCACTGCCAATCAGTATGTAAAAGAAGGTGTAATGATGAAGTGGGACTGGATTTTCTTTGATGCCGACGAAACGCTGTTCACGTTTGACTCGTTTACTGGCTTACAGCGGATGTTTCTCGACTACAGCATCACCTTTACCGCTGAGGATTTTCAGGACTACCAGGCCGTGAATAAACCGCTATGGGTGGATTATCAGAACGGCGCGATCACCTCATTACAGCTTCAGCATGCTCGCTTCCAGAGCTGGGCAGAACGGTTAAAGGTGGAACCGGGCTCGCTTAACGATGCCTTTATGAACGCGATGGCCGAAATTTGCGCGCCGCTGCCAGGGGCCGTTTCGCTGCTCAATGCGATACGCGGCAAAGCCAAAATTGGCATTATTACCAACGGTTTCACCTCCTTACAGCAGATCCGCCTGGAGCGCACGGGACTACGCGACTACTTTGATTTGCTGGTCATTTCTGAAGAAGTGGGCGTGGCGAAGCCGGATCCGAAGATTTTTGATTACGCCCTGGCGCAGGCGGGCAATCCCGATCGTGATCGGGTGCTGATGGTTGGAGATACCGCCGCGTCCGATATTCTTGGCGGCATCAACGCCGGGCTTTCTACCTGCTGGCTGAATGCGCATCATCGCGAGCAGCCCGAAGGCATCGAGCCGACCTGGACCGTATCGTCATTACACGAACTGGAGCTGCTCCTGTGTAAACACTGATTGCCTCCCCCCCGCTGATGGGTAAAATAGCCGCAATTTTTCGTATTCAACATGCGCGGTGCGATGCCGCGTTTACTCAAGAAGAATGAACTATGACGTTGTCTCCTTATTTGCAGGAGGTGGCCAAGCGCCGCACTTTTGCCATTATTTCTCACCCGGATGCGGGTAAAACGACTATCACTGAGAAGGTGTTGCTGTTCGGACAGGCGATCCAGACTGCCGGTACGGTAAAAGGCCGTGGTTCCAGCCAGCATGCGAAATCAGACTGGATGGAAATGGAAAAGCAGCGTGGGATCTCCATTACCACCTCCGTGATGCAATTTCCGTATCACAACTGCCTGGTTAACCTGCTGGACACCCCGGGGCACGAAGACTTCTCCGAAGATACCTATCGTACCCTGACGGCAGTGGACTGCTGTCTGATGGTGATCGACGCCGCGAAAGGCGTCGAGGATCGTACCCGTAAGCTGATGGAAGTCACCCGTCTGCGCGATACGCCGATCCTGACTTTTATGAACAAACTCGACCGCGACATCCGTGACCCGATGGAGTTGCTGGACGAAGTTGAGAACGAGCTGAAAATCGGCTGTGCGCCGATCACCTGGCCGATTGGCTGCGGCAAGCTGTTCAAAGGGGTTTATCACCTCTATAAAGATGAAACCTATCTGTATCAGACGGGTAAAGGCCATACCATTCAGGAAGTGCGCATCGTTAAAGGTCTGGATAACCCGGATCTCGACGCGGCCGTTGGCGAGGATCTGGCGCAGCAGTTGCGTGACGAACTGGAACTGGTGAAGGGCGCCTCTAACGAGTTTGATAAAGAGCTGTTCCTGGCGGGCGAAATTACCCCGGTCTTCTTTGGTACCGCACTGGGTAATTTCGGCGTTGACCACATGCTGGATGGTCTGGTGGAGTGGGCGCCAGCGCCAATGCCACGCAAGACCGATACGCGCGTGGTGGAAGCGGAAGAAGAGAAGTTCACTGGCTTTGTCTTTAAAATTCAGGCCAACATGGATCCGAAACACCGTGACCGCGTGGCATTCATGCGCGTTGTTTCCGGCAAGTACGAAAAAGGCATGAAGATGCGTCAGGTCCGTATCGGCAAAGACGTGGTGATCTCTGACGCGCTGACCTTTATGGCCGGTGACCGTTCGCATGTAGAAGAGGCTTACCCGGGCGATATCCTCGGTCTGCACAACCACGGTACAATCCAGATTGGCGATACTTTCACCCAGGGTGAAATGATGAAGTTCACCGGTATACCGAACTTCGCGCCGGAACTGTTCCGTCGTATTCGCCTGAAAGATCCGCTGAAGCAGAAACAGTTGCTGAAGGGGCTGGTACAGCTTTCCGAAGAAGGTGCGGTACAGGTGTTCCGCCCGATCGCCAATAACGATCTGATTGTGGGCGCGGTCGGGGTACTGCAGTTCGACGTGGTTGTTGCCCGTCTGAAGAGCGAGTACAACGTTGAAGCCATTTATGAATCTGTCAACGTGGCGACGGCACGCTGGGTGGAATGCGCTGATGCGAAGAAATTCGAAGAGTTTAAGCGTAAGAATGAAGTTCAGCTGGCACTGGATGGCGGTGATAACCTGACCTACATCGCACCGACGATGGTGAACCTCAACCTGACGCAAGAGCGTTATCCAGACGTTCAGTTCCGTAAGACGCGCGAACACTAATTACCCCTTCAGGGCGCGGCTGTCGCTGCGCCCTGCGACTTTTCCAGCCTTATTATCCCCTTGCGGAATGTTCTTAAATCCCTCTGTTTTGCTTATGACTGCCTGTTTTTTATGCAATCCTCCGCGCTTTTTCAAAATTGTGATCTATATTTAACAAAGTGATGACATAAACATTGGCTTTAAATACCGTTCAACTCGTGAATCTAAGTAGTTAAAGCTAATGTCTGGTGTAGTCACGATATTAATAACTGACTCAGAGGGGCACCTGTCAGCGTATCATCATCACCTTTTCTGTTGCGTGATTGTGACCGCCGCCATTGACTTCTGAGCTGGGTGAATTTTTCACCACATTCAGCAATGCAACCTTATGTTGCCTGAGCTCAAATTATGAGCAAACCATACAGGAAAAAATCGATGACTATGACAAGACTGAAGATTTCTAAAACTCTGCTGGCCGTGATGTTGACCTCCGCTGTGGCAACGGGTTCTGCGTATGCAGAAAACACCACAATGGATAAAGCGCAATCCGGTGTAGAAAGCGCAGGGCAGAAAGTCGATAGCTCTATGAATAAAGTCGGTAATTTCATGGATGACAGCGCCATTACCGCCAAAGTGAAAGCGGCACTGGTGGATCATGAAAACATTAAGAGCACCGATATTTCCGTCAAAACCGAGCAGAAAGTCGTGACGCTGAGCGGCTTCGTCGAAAGCCAGGCGCAGGCGGAAGCGGCCGTGACCGTGGCGAAAGGTGTTGAAGGCGTAACCTCCGTCAGCGACAAACTCCACGTGCGCGACAGCAAATCAGACTCCGTGAAAGGCTATGCCGGCGATACGGCAACCACCAGTGAGATCAAAGCGAAACTGCTGGCGGATGACATCGTTCCTTCTCGCAAAGTGAAAGTAGAAACGACCGATGGTGTGGTCCAGCTTTCCGGCACCGTGGATTCCCAGGCGCAAATCGAGCGCGCTGAGAGCATCGCGAAAGCCGTTGATGGCGTAAAAAGCGTCAAAAACGATCTGAAAGCGCAGTAAGTCTTCGTTTTCTCCTCCGGCCCCGGTCGGAGGACGTCATGAGCACTAGCACTACACAAACAATAGCGTGAATGAGCAGCCTGAGCGCTCATATCAAGCGGTCGACATTAACTATGGTAAAGGAGAAGCGTATGTTTCGTTGGGGCATTATATTTCTGGTTATCGCGTTAATTGCCGCCGCTCTGGGATTTGGTGGACTGGCCGGTACGGCAGCGGGCGCGGCGAAAATTGTCTTCGTCGTCGGGATTATTCTCTTCCTGGTCAGCCTGTTTACAGGGCGTAAGCGGCCCTAGCGCGTAAGGCGTACAATGATTTTGCTGTCAAGCCAGTCCAGTGGACTGGCTTTTTCGGTTTTAGCCGCCGTCTATTTGCGTTATTTTGGCACATTACGTAATAAGAAACAGGAAGGCAGAGGTGGGGCAGCGTATACCCGTCACGCTCGGCAATATTGCGCCGTTGTCATTAAGAAGGTTCAAACCGGGTCGCCTGGCGTTGGTCTGCGAGGGCGGCGGGCAGCGTGGCATCTTTACCGCAGGTGTACTGGACGAGTTCATGCGCGCGCAGTTTAATCCGTTCGATCTCTATTACGGCACCTCGGCGGGGGCGCAAAACCTGTCGGCCTATCTGTGCAACCAGCCCGGCTACGGGCGCAAAGTCATCATGCGCTATACCACCAGACGGGAATTCTTTGACCCGGTACGCTTCGTGCGCGGTGGGAATCTGATCGATCTCGACTGGCTGGTGGAATCTACGGCCAGTCAGATGCCGTTACAGATGGATACCGCCTCGCGCCTGTTCGAAACCGGGAAATCGTTTTACATGTGCGCCTGTCGGGGTGATGACTACACGCCCTACTATTTCTCTCCCAATACGCAAAACTGGCTCGATCTGATCCGGGCGTCCAGCGCGATCCCAGGGTTCTATCGTAGTGGCGTATCGCTGGAGGGGATCAATTACCTGGATGGTGGGATCAGCGATGCCATTCCGGTGCGTGAGGCCGTGAAGCAGGGGGCGAAAACGCTGGTGGTGATTCGAACGGTGCCTTCGCAAATGTATTACACCCCGCAGTGGTTCAAGCGGATGGAGCGCTGGCTGGGCGAAAGCAGCCTGCAGCCGCTGCTCAATCTGGTTCAACACCACGAAGCCAGCTATACGGAAATTCAGCGATTCATTGAAAAACCGCCGGGCAAGCTGAAGATCTTTGAAATCTACCCGCCGAAGCCGCTAAAAAGTATGGCGCTGGGAAGCCGGATTCCGGCATTGCGGGAAGATTATAAAACCGGGCGGCTGTGTGGGCGCTACTTCCTGGCGACCGTGGGAAAACTACTGGCAGCGGAACCGCCGTTATCACGCCATCTGCCGCAAATCGTCACGCCGACGCCAGTGGTGGTTCCACCAGCACCGGTGGCCAACGATACCCATGCGGCGGTGGTGAGCGATGCGCCGCAGGCTAACGATACGACATTCAGCAATGAGGATCTGGCGTGAGTTTTCGCTTTATCGATACCCACTGTCACTTTGATTTTCCGCCTTTTACCGGGGATGAAACCCACAGCCTGCAACTCGCGGGTGAGGCGGGCATTGAGAAGATCATCATTCCGGCCACCGCAGCGGAAAACTTTGCCCGCGTGCAGGCGCTGGCGGAACGCTTTTCCCGGTTGTATGCCGCGCTGGGACTGCATCCCATCGTGATTGAGAAACATACCGATGAGGATCTTGCACGTCTGCAGCAGGCGCTGGCGACGCGCCCGACAAAAGTGATCGCCATTGGTGAGGTTGGCCTGGATCGGTATCGCGACGATCCGCAGTTCGCGAAGCAGGAACGGTTTCTGGAAGCCCAGTTGCGGTTAGCAAAACGCTACGATTTACCGGTGATCCTGCATTCCCGACGTACGCATGACACGCTGGCGATGCACCTTAAGCGCCAGGATTTGCCGCGTACCGGGGTGGTACATGGTTTTGCTGGCAGCCTGCAGCAGGCAGAACGTTTTGTGCAACTGGGCTACAAAATCGGGGTGGGCGGGACGATTACCTATCCGCGCGCCAGTAAAACCCGTGACGTGATGGCACGATTGCCGCTGGAGGCGCTGCTGCTGGAGACCGACGCGCCGGATATGCCGTTGAATGGTTTTCAGGGGCAGCCAAATCGCCCGGAACAGGCTGCGAGAGTGTTCGATGTGTTATGCGAACTGCGCCCGGAACCCGCAGAGGCGATCGCTGAGGCGCTGTATCGCAATACGACAGCATTATTTACTCTAGAGATATAGCGCAGGGAAGATAAGCTCAGTCACGCCGCGTTCCCGTAATGCCTGCGCCAGCGTCTCCACCTCTTGTGGCGTCGCGCTTGGCCAGGATTTTGCCTCACCGTATACCCCGTGCGCATGAAAGGCATTCAGTCGTAGCGGGACATTTCCCAGTTGTCCGATGAATGCGGCGAGTGAATCAATGTGCAGCAGATAATCCACCTGCCCGGGGATGACCAGCAGGCGCAGTTCTGCCAGCTTTCCTCGCTGCGCCAACAGCGTAATACTGCGCTTGATCTGCGCGTTATCCCGACCGGTGAGTGCGATGTGGCACTCACTATCCCAGGCTTTGAGATCGAGCATCACACCATCGCAAACCGGTAGCAGTTTCTGCCAGCCGGTTTCGCTCAACAGCCCATTGCTGTCGACCAGACAAGTCAGCGACCGGAGCTGCGGGTCGGCCTTAACCGCCGTAAACAAATCCACAACGAAAGGCAACTGCGTTGTGGCTTCGCCGCCGCTGACGGTGACTCCCTCAATGAACAATGATGCTTTGCGGATCTGGCGCAACACCTCGTCCACGCTCATTGTTTGCGCCATCGGCGTTGCCTGCTGCGGGCACATCTGCAAACAGGTATCACACTGTTCGCAGACCTCAGCATGCCAGACAACATTCCCATCACTGAAACTCAGCGCCTGGTGTGGGCACTGTGGAACGCATTCGCCGCAGTCGTTGCAGCGTCCCATCGTCCACGGGTTATGGCAATTCTTACAGCGCAGATTGCACCCTTGCAGAAAGAGGGCCAGACGACTGCCCGGCCCGTCCACGCAGGAGAACGGGATAACCTTACTGACTGAAGCGCATCTGCTGTTCATGACTGACGACACGAGGTTGGCGTTCCAGAATATGCGTATTGCGTGCGGCCTCTTCCCCCAGCCAGGTGGTATTGGTTCGTGAACCTTCAGCGCGGTATTTTTCCAGATCCGACAGGCGCACCATGTACCCGGTAACGCGGACCAGATCGTTGCCGCTGACGTTGGCGGTAAACTCGCGCATTCCCGCTTTGAACGCACCCAGACAGAGTTGCACCAGCGCCTGCGGGTTACGCTTGATGGTCTCATCGAGCGTCAGAATGTCGCTGATACCGGACTGATAATGCGCGTGGTGTGGTGCGACGGTTTGCAGGTGGGTGATCGGATCCGGTTCATCGCCATAGGGCAAACGTGCGCCCGGCGTAGTGCCAATATCTGAACTGATCCCCGACTGGGCATGCAGCATGGCGCGCTGCTGCCAGCCATATTTCACCGGCGTGTTCTCGACAAAATCCGCAAGCTGGGCGCTGATGCGATAGCCCAGATCGTTCGCCGTCTCATCTTTGCCGTAGCGCGCATTCATACCCGCTTTTTCGCACAACAGGTTAACCGCCTCCGCCAGGCCGTACATACCGAACATCGGCACAAAACGTTGTGGATCGATCAGACCTTCCTGCACCAGGAAGCTATTCTCAAAGAAATGTGATTTTTCATAGAGGAACTCACATCGTGCATCGATGATGGCAATTTGCTGCTGACAATAGTACGGCAGTGTGCGGTTAAAGAAGTCATAGACAGAAGTGCTGCGCTCGGCAATGGCTTTCAGATTGAGACGAACCAGCGTGCTGCCGCCACCGGCAAGCGGCAGAGAGTTGTAACAGCTGACGATACCATAGTGACCTTTTGTGAAAATTTTATCATTTACCGGCCCATTGGAAATATGCGGCTTGCTGCATTCACAGATGTTTTTTGCCACTTCCAGCAGCAGATCATCGGGGGTGATTTCCGGGTCGTAGATGAACGTCAGATTAGGCGCAACCTGCTTTAGCTCTGCGTCGGCGCGTAAAATAGCCCGGGTGATGGGGGTATCTGTCGGGCCAATGTTGGCGTGCATAAAAGCGTCAGGCAGCGTTCTGTCGAGATACCGCCAGAAACGTTTTATTCGAATATCGATCGCTTCTTGTGTTAGAATTTTCACATATGGTTGCAGCAGCGTATCCAGTTGCCCCAGGTAAACCGGCATCGATGTGACGGAAGGCACGTGGTGATACAGAATGGTCAACAGAGACAGTGCATCGTCCAGATCTTTCGCCCCTTCCAGTTCCAGCCATGCTGAACCGTTGGCCAGAAAACGCGCGTAATCGGGAAGCACATAGCGCGGTTTATATGGCGCGTGACCTTCGAACATATCGCAGATAACCCCGTCGTCCAGCGCCTGGCGCGCCCCGGCGGGCAGTGAAGGGTAAGGCAGGTTGTTCTCTGCTTCCAGCGCGAGAAAATGACGTTTCTGTTCCGGACTGAGGAGTGAGCTGGTGACGATTTGCTGGCAACGTTGTTGCAGCGCGGTTTCATGGGTCGTAGGCATCGTAATTCCTTTATAGGCCGAAGATCATAACGTCATTGTAGAAAGATGTGCTGTCAGCACTTTGATCCTGATGCGCCTGAGTGGAGAAGAAATCGACAGAAAAGGACTATTTTTTGAAGTTGATCTCATTACAGTAATGCAAATTTGTACGTAGTTTTCATTAACTGTGATGTATATCGAAGTGTAACGGTGAGTCGATGTTAGAATACTAACAGACTCGCAAGGTGAGAATTTTATACGGCGACGCCGTTGGAGAATGTTATGAGCGATTTAACTGCAAGCAGCCTGCGCGCACTGAAACTGATGGACCTGACCACCCTGAATGACGACGACACCAATGAAAAAGTGATCGCCCTGTGTCATCAGGCGAAAACTCCGGTTGGCAACACGGCAGCAGTCTGCATCTATCCGCGTTTTATCCCGATTGCGCGTAAAACGCTGAAAGAGCAGGGCACCCCGGATATCCGTATTGCGACGGTGACTAACTTCCCGCATGGCAACGACGATATTGAGATCGCGCTGGCGGAAACCCGCGCGGCGATTGCTTACGGGGCGGATGAAGTGGACGTGGTCTTCCCGTACCGTGCGCTGATGGCTGGTAACGAGCAGGTCGGCTTCGATCTGGTGAAAGCCTGTAAAGACGCGTGCGCGGCGGCAAACGTGCTGCTGAAAGTGATCATCGAAACCGGTGAGCTGAAAGAAGAGCAGCTTATTCGTAAGGCCTCTGAAATCTCTATCAAAGCAGGTGCGGATTTCATTAAAACCTCTACCGGTAAGGTACCCGTAAACGCCACGCCGGAAAGTGCTCGCATCATGATGGAAGTGATCCGCGATATGGGTGTATCCAAAACTGTGGGCTTCAAACCTGCGGGCGGCGTGCGTACCGCAGAAGATGCCCAGCAGTTCCTGGCTATCGCTGATGAACTGTTCGGCGCGGACTGGGCGGATTCTCGTCACTATCGCTTTGGGGCATCCAGCCTGCTGGCAAGCCTGCTGAAAGCGCTGGGTCACGGCGATGGTAAGAGCGCAAGCAGCTACTAAATTTGAATTGCCCATCGTAGGCCGGATAAGGCGTTAGCCGCTATCCGGCATCAATACGACTCGCCGGGGAGCACATGGCTTACCCGGCCCTAATCGGGAGGTTATCGTGTTTCTCGCACAAGAAATTATTCGTAAAAAACGTGATGGTCATGCGTTGAGCGATGAAGAAATTCGTTTCTTTATCAATGGTATTCGTGACAATACCATCTCAGAAGGGCAGATCGCCGCCCTGGCGATGACCATTTTCTTCCACGATATGACGATGCCAGAACGCGTTTCGCTGACCATGGCAATGCGGGATTCAGGAACCGTCCTGGACTGGAAGAGCCTGAATCTGAACGGCCCGATCGTGGATAAACACTCCACCGGCGGTGTGGGCGACGTGACGTCGCTGATGCTCGGCCCAATGGTCGCAGCCTGTGGCGGCTACATTCCGATGATTTCAGGTCGCGGACTGGGTCATACCGGCGGTACGCTCGATAAACTGGAAGCTATTCCGGGATTCGACATCTTCCCGGACGACAACCGTTTCCGCGAAATCATTAAGGACGTGGGTGTGGCGATCATCGGGCAAACCAGCTCGCTCGCACCGGCGGACAAACGTTTTTATGCCACCCGCGATATTACCGCAACGGTGGATTCCATCCCGCTTATCACCGGCTCCATTCTGGCGAAAAAACTGGCTGAAGGGCTGGATGCGCTGGTTATGGATGTGAAAGTCGGCAGCGGCGCGTTTATGCCAACCTATGAGCTCTCTGAAGCGCTGGCGGAAGCGATTGTGGGCGTGGCGAACGGTGCTGGCGTGCGCACCACCGCGCTGCTGACCGACATGAACCAGGTACTGGCGTCCAGCGCGGGTAACGCGGTGGAAGTACGCGAAGCGGTGCAGTTCCTGACCGGCGAATACCGCAACCCACGCCTGTTCGATGTGACGATGGCGCTGTGTGTTGAAATGCTGATCTCCGGCAATCTGGCGAAAGACGACGCTGACGCGCGGGCGAAATTGCAGGCGGTGCTGGATAACGGTAAAGCCGCTGAGATCTTTGGCCGGATGGTTGCCGCCCAGAAAGGCCCGACCGACTTCGTGGAGAACTACGCGAAATACCTGCCGACGGCAATGCTCAGTAAAGCGGTTTACGCTGATAGCGAAGGGTTCGTCAGCGCGATGGATACGCGTGCGCTGGGTATGGCGGTGGTGTCGATGGGCGGCGGTCGTCGCCAGGCGTCGGATACCATTGATTACAGCGTCGGCTTTACCGATATGGCGCGTCTTGGCGACAGCGTAGACGGGCAGCGTCCGCTGGCGGTGATCCACGCGAAAGATGAAGCCAGCTGGCAGGACGCGGCGAAAGCCGTCAAAGCGGCAATTATCCTTGACGATAAAGCGCCTGAAAGCACACCAACGGTCTATCGTCGTATCACCGAATAGCTATATACTGATCTGATCGCTTTTTTGCAGCGCAGATGAATGGAGAACAAGATGAAACGTGCATTTATTATGGTGCTGGACTCCTTTGGTATTGGTGCGACGGAAGACGCGGATCGCTTTGGCGACGTCGGTTCCGACACCATGGGGCATATCGCTGAAGCCTGTGCCAAAGGCGAGGCTGACAAAGGGCGTAAAGGCCCACTGAATCTGCCAAACCTGACCCGCCTGGGTCTGGTGAAAGCGCATGAAGGGTCTACCGGTAAAATCGCAGCCGGTATGGACGCTAACGCACAAGTGATTGGTGCATACGCCTGGGCGCATGAACTCTCTTCCGGTAAAGATACGCCGTCTGGCCACTGGGAAATCGCCGGTGTGCCGGTTCTGTTTGACTGGGGTTATTTCAGCGACCACGAAAACAGTTTCCCGCAGGAACTGCTGGATAAACTGGTCAAACGTGCGAACCTGCCGGGCTATCTCGGTAACTGCCACTCTTCCGGTACGGTGATTCTGGACCAGTTGGGCGAAGAGCATATGAAAACCGGTAAACCGATTTTCTATACCTCCGCGGATTCCGTGTTCCAGATTGCCTGCCACGAAGAAACGTTTGGTCTGGATAAACTCTACGAGCTGTGCGAAATCGCCCGTGAAGAGCTGACCGAAGGCGGTTACAACATCGGTCGCGTCATCGCGCGTCCGTTCATTGGCGACAAAGCGGGTAACTTCCAGCGTACCGGCAACCGTCACGATCTGGCCGTTGAACCGCCAGCGCCTACCGTGTTGCAGAAACTGGTTGATGAGAAAGACGGCCACGTGGTTTCCGTCGGTAAAATCGCGGACATCTACGCCAACTGCGGCATCACTAAAAAAGTGAAAGCCACCGGCCTGGACGCGCTGTTTGACGCCACCATTAAAGAGATGAAAGAAGCCGGCGATCAGACAATTGTCTTCACCAATTTCGTGGATTTCGACTCCTCCTGGGGCCACCGTCGTGACGTAGCGGGCTATGCAGCGGGTCTTGAGCTGTTCGATCGCCGTCTGCCGGAGCTGATGGAGCTGGTGGGTGAAGATGACATTCTGATCCTGACCGCTGACCATGGCTGCGATCCGAGCTGGACCGGTACCGATCACACCCGTGAACACATTCCGGTGCTGGTGTACGGCCCGAAAGTAAAACCGGGCTCGTTAGGCCACCGCGAAACTTTTGCGGATATTGGTCAGACTCTCGCTTCGTACTTTGGCACGTCGCCAATGGAATACGGTAAAAACATGCTGTAATACCCGTTGTCTTTCGCGCTGTAGATGCGTTGACTTCATTCGCTCACCCCGGTCACATAGTTAATCTATGCTCCCGGGGATTCACGAATTCGTCGCCTTCCTACAACGCGAAATCCTTAGGGTATTTGAATACATTTTGTAGGCCTGATAAGGCATAGCCGCCATCAGGCAATAACAACGAAATAAGGATAAAAGATGGCAACTCCTCACATTAATGCAGAAATGGGTGATTTCGCTGACGTCGTTTTGATGCCGGGCGACCCGCTGCGCGCAAAACACATTGCGGAAACTTTCCTTGAAGATGTACGCGAAGTAAACAACGTTCGCGGCATGTTAGGTTTCACCGGGACTTACAAAGGCCGTAAGATCTCCGTCATGGGTCACGGTATGGGTATCCCGTCCTGCTCCATCTACACCAAAGAGCTGATCACCGATTTCGGCGTGAAGAAAATCATTCGCGTAGGGTCCTGTGGTGCTGTTCGTCCGGACGTAAAACTGCGTGACGTGGTAATTGGTATGGGTGCCTGCACCGATTCCAAAGTGAACCGCATTCGTTTCAAAGACCATGATTTTGCCGCGATTGCTGATTTCGGCATGGTACGTGACGCGGTTGACGCGGCAAAAGCACTGGGTGTGGACGCACGCGTTGGCAACCTGTTCTCTGCGGATCTGTTCTACTCTCCGGACGGCGAAATGTTCGACGTGATGGAAAAATACGGCATCCTGGGCGTGGAAATGGAAGCGGCGGGTATCTACGGCGTGGCGGCAGAATTTGGCGCGAAAGCACTGACTATCTGCACCGTGTCTGACCACATCCGTACGCACGAGCAGACGACGGCGGCTGAACGTCAAACCACGTTCAACGACATGATTAAAATCGCGCTGGAATCCGTTCTGCTGGGCGATAAAGCGTAAGACCTGGTGTGCCGGGGGGAGGCTTCGCCTCACCCGGCCTACGGTTTTCCAGGCCCGCTGAGCAGTGCCAGCGGGCTTTTTATTAGCGCACCGCCTGTGCAATCCACGCTGACAATTCCCGCAACTCTTTTTCCTGCTCCGGAAAATCCCTCGTCAAAGATTCGCACTCCTGCTGTACGACACTGGCACGATACAGGCAGCCCTGAAGACGTGCGGCCAGCGCTTCTAGCGGTGCCGGATTGAGACTGTCCGTAAACACCTGCGCACGGGTGATATGCCCTTTCTCAACGTCAAAGTGCAGTTCGACGCCTCCCCAGGTAAAACGTTCATCCAGCAGATGCGAGAAGGCTGGTGCCTGCCCGAAGTTCCACTCCCAACTGCTCTGGCGGGCGAAGGTTTCGACAAAGTTCGGCAGATCGGGCGTGTTGTCCGGGGAGATCACCTCCGCTTCAACGCGTTCGCCGTAGTGGGCAAAAAAGGCCTCGGTTACCGCCGCACACACCTGATCATGGGTGATGCCTGGCAACAGTTCGGTGAGATTCGCCACGCGCGAGCGTACAGAGGTAATGCCTTTGGCCGCCAGTTTCTTTTTGTCTGGATTCAGGTAGTTTGCCAGTCGGCTGAGATCGGCGTTCAACAATAGTGTGCCGTGATGAAAACCGCGATCTTTGGTTTCGCGGTAGGCTGAGCCAGAAACCTTACGGTCGCCATCCGCCGTTTTCACCACCAGATCGTTACGTCCTGAAGCTTCAGCCGTCACGCCCAGTGCGTTAAGCGCATTCAGGACAATGGACGTCGAGATGGTCTTATCGTATTCCGGCTTCCCGGCCATAAAGGTGAAACAGGTATTGCCGAGATCGTGGAAGACCGCGCCACCGCCGCTGCTGCGGCGCGCCAGGCGCACGTTGTCCTCTTCCATCCGCCGCGTATTGCACTCTTTCCACGGGTTTTGCGCACGCCCAATGACGACCGTATCGGCATTGCGCCACAAAAACAGCACGCGCTGAGTGGCGGGCATCTGACGGAAAATACACTCTTCGACCGCCAGGTTAAACCAGGGGTCATAAGAGTCAGAAATAAGCAGGCGAAGTGTCGACATGTCAGTTTTCCTTTCCTGTAACGAATTACTCTTTTTTCTCGCTCTCTTCCTCTTCCGGCACCGACTTGTTGGCGGTGAGCAGGAAGGGCGATTGCTGCCAGCGGGTTCGTTTACCCTGCAGCAGAGTGCGGGTCAGCACCACGCCGATGGCCAGTGAAAGCAGCAGCATCAGGCGTAAAATGTTAGTAGTGTTGTCCACCTGCCGAGCTTCAGTGGCTAAGGTATGCGTATCCAGCGTCAGGCGAAGATAGCCCAGTGGGCCATTTTTCCCCTGGATGGGTTCAACAATCTGCTGGTTGAAGTAGCCGCCGGCTTTTTTACCGTCCAGCGCCAGACGGTCGCGCACATTTACGCTTTCGCCTGCGCGGGCAATCATATCGCCTTGTTCATCATAAACGCCGGCATCAAGTATGCGGCTTTCCTTCGTTAACTGCTGCAGAATCGTCTTGATGCGTTTTTCGTCAGGCGTTTCGGTACGCATCAGCGGCGCGATGTTCAGCGTGACCTGGTGCGCCAGCGTGCGCGCCAACTCTTCAAGCTGCGGATTACGCTGTCTCTGGTGATTTTGACTGAACCAGGAGGCGCCCTGCATGAGCGCAACAAGCAGTGCGAGACAGAACAATACAATCACTGCACGATGAAGTCGGAATTTCAGTTTTGCGCGAGCCATATTCCACCTGCTGAAAATTTGAGGCTTAATGTTGCCAGAAGCGATGGTTACAGGGTAGCCTCATGCGTTATTTTCCCCGTGAACCTTCCCGGCCCGAACGATTTTACAGGAGCTTTAATGCCTAACATTACCTGGTGCGATTTGCCTGAAGATGTCTCTTTATGGCCAGGTTTGCCCCTTTCTTTGAGTGGTGACGAGGTGATGCCACTGGATTACCACGCTGGACGTAGCGGCTGGCTGCTGTACGGACGCGGGCTGGATAAACAACGTCTGACTCAGTACCAGAGCAAACTGGGCGCGGCGATGGTGATTGTCGCGGCGTGGTGTGTCGAGGACTATCAGGTCATTCGCCTTGCCGGTTCGCTCACGCCTCGCGCGACGAAACTGGCGCATGATGCGCAATTAGACGTTGCGCCGCTGGGGAAAATCCCGCATTTGCGTACTCCTGGCCTGTTGGTGATGGACATGGATTCCACCGCGATTCAGATCGAGTGCATTGATGAGATCGCCAAACTGGCCGGTACCGGCGAAAGGGTCGCGGAAGTGACCGAACGGGCGATGCGCGGCGAACTCGACTTCACCGCCAGCCTGCGCAGTCGTGTGGCGACGCTGAAAGGCGCGGATGCCAATATTTTGCATCAGGTACGTGAAAGTCTGCCGCTGATGCCAGGCCTGACGCAACTGGTGCTGAAGCTGGAAACACTGGGCTGGAAGGTGGCAATCGCCTCCGGCGGCTTTACCTTCTTTGCCGAATATCTGCGTGAGAAACTGCGGCTAACGGCGGCAGTGGCGAATGAACTGGAGATCATGGACGGTAAATTTACCGGCAACGTGATTGGCGATATCGTCGATGCGCAGTATAAGGCCAAAACGCTGACCCGACTGGCGCAGGAATATGAAATCCCGATCGCGCAGACCGTGGCGATTGGCGATGGCGCCAACGATCTGCCGATGATCAAAACGGCGGGGCTGGGGATTGCGTACCATGCCAAGCCGAAAGTGAATGAAAAGACGGAGATTACTATCCGTCACGCTGACCTGATGGGGGTGTTCTGCATTCTCTCCGGCAGCATGAACCAGAAATAATTGAGATACCGGCTGGTATTAAGGTGTAGGCCGGGTAAGGCGCCGCCGCCATCCGGCACACAGGCGGTACAGAGATAACGAGGTAAACCGTGGCAAAAGCTCCAAAACGCGCCTTTGTATGTAATGAATGCGGGGCGGATTATCCGCGCTGGCAGGGGCAATGCAGCGCCTGTCATGCCTGGAACACCATCACCGAGGTGCGCCTGGCTGCATCGCCGACGGTGGCGCGTAATGAGCGACTGAGTGGTTATGCCGGGAGCGCTGGCGTTGCAAAGGTTCAGAAGCTTTCCGATATCAGCCTGGAAGAGCTGCCGCGTTTTTCCACCGGTTTTAAAGAGTTTGACCGCGTGCTGGGCGGCGGCGTCGTTCCCGGCAGTGCGATTCTGATTGGCGGTAACCCCGGCGCGGGTAAATCCACGCTGTTATTGCAGACGCTGTGCAAGCTCGCGGAGCAGATGAAAACCCTGTACGTCACCGGGGAAGAGTCCCTGCAGCAGGTGGCAATGCGCGCGCACCGTCTCGGTTTGCCGACCAACAATCTCAACATGCTTTCGGAAACCAGTATTGAGCAGATTTGCCTGATTGCAGAAGAAGAGCAGCCGAAGCTGATGGTGATCGACTCCATTCAGGTTATGCACATGGCGGATATCCAGTCATCACCCGGCAGCGTGGCGCAGGTGCGTGAGACGGCGGCCTACCTGACGCGCTTTGCCAAGACGCGCGGCGTGGCGATTGTGATGGTGGGCCACGTGACCAAAGACGGCTCGCTGGCCGGGCCAAAAGTGCTTGAACACTGCATCGACTGCTCGGTATTGCTGGATGGCGATGCCGATTCCCGTTTTCGTACCCTGCGCAGCCACAAAAACCGTTTTGGCGCGGTGAATGAGTTAGGGGTCTTCGCGATGACCGAACAGGGACTACGCGAAGTGAGCAACCCTTCGGCGATCTTCCTGAGTCGTGGTGATGAAGTCACCTCCGGCAGTTCGGTGATGGTGGTCTGGGAAGGGACGCGACCGCTGCTGGTGGAGATCCAGGCGCTGGTCGATCACTCGATGATGGCCAACCCGCGTCGCGTCGCGGTGGGGCTGGAGCAGAACCGTCTGGCGATTCTGCTGGCGGTGTTGCACCGTCACGGCGGTCTGCAAATGGCCGATCAGGACGTGTTCGTTAACGTGGTGGGCGGCGTCAAAGTCACAGAGACCAGCGCGGATCTGGCGCTGCTGCTGGCGATGGTCTCCAGCCTGCGCGACAGGCCGCTGCCGCAGGACCTGGTAGTGTTTGGCGAAGTGGGGCTGGCAGGAGAGATTCGCCCGGTGCCCAGCGGTCAGGAGCGTATTTCCGAGGCCGCAAAACATGGTTTCCGTCGCGCGATTGTTCCGGCAGCTAACGTGCCGAAAAAACCGCCGGAAGGGATGCAGGTTTTTGGTGTCAAGAAGCTGGCGGATGCGTTAAACGTGTTTGACGACTTATAATGAGTGAAACGGAGGTTACCCATGTCGTCATTTGATTATCTGAAAACCGCGATCAAGCAAAAGGGCTGTACCCTGCAACAAGTGGCGGATGCCAGTGGAATGACCAAGGGCTATCTCAGCCAACTTCTCAATGCCAAGATCAAAAGCCCCAGCGCGCAAAAGCTGGAGGCGTTGCACCGTTTTCTGGGGCTGGAGTTTCCCCGGCAGCAGAAAAATATCGGTGTGGTGTTCGGCAAATTTTATCCGCTGCACACCGGTCATATCTATCTGATTCAGCGCGCCTGTAGCCAGGTGGACGAGTTGCATATCATCATGGGCTATGACGATACGCGCGACCGCGCGCTGTTTGAAGACAGCGCCATGTCCCAGCAACCGACCGTGCCGGATCGTCTGCGCTGGCTGTTACAAACGTTCAAATATCAGAAAAATATCCGCATTCATGCCTTCAACGAAGAGGGGATGGAGCCGTATCCGCACGGCTGGGACGTCTGGAGTAAGGGCATCAAAGCGTTTATGGCGGAGAAGGGGATTGCGCCAAACTGGATCTATACCTCAGAGGAAGCCGATGCCCCGCAGTACCTGGAACATCTGGGTATCGAAACGGTGCTTATCGACCCGAAACGGACCTTTATGAGCATCAGCGGCGCGCAAATCCGTGAAAACCCCTTCCGCTACTGGGAATATATTCCTACCGAAGTGAAGCCGTTCTTCGTGCGTACCGTGGCGGTGCTGGGCGGAGAATCGAGTGGGAAATCGACGCTGGTCAATAAGCTGGCGAATATCTTCAATACCACCAGTGCGTGGGAGTATGGCCGGGATTATGTCTTCTCTCACCTCGGGGGGGATGAGATGGCGCTACAATATTCTGACTACGATAAAATCGCGCTGGGCCACGCGCAGTACATTGATTTTGCAGTGAAGTACGCCAATAAAGTGGCGTTTGTCGACACTGACTTCGTCACGACTCAGGCCTTCTGCAAAAAGTACGAAGGGCGAGAACATCCGTTTGTGCAGGCGTTGATCGATGAATACCGCTTTGACCTGGTGATCTTGCTGGAAAATAACACGCCGTGGGTGGCGGACGGTCTGCGCAGCCTCGGTAGTTCAGTGGATCGCAAAGAATTTCAGACGCTGCTGGTGGAGATGTTGCGCGAAAACAATATCGACTTCGTGCATGTCGAAGAGGCGGATTACGATGGCCGTTTCCTGCGTTGCGTCGAGCTGGTCAAAGAGATGATGGGTGAGCAGGGGTGATCCTCGCCAGGGGGGAACGCGATGTTTAAGCACTTGCAGGATATGGCGCTGTTTGCCCTGGTCGCCGAACACGGCAGTTTTACCGTCGCCGCGCAAAAGGCGGGGCTGCCGAAGTCGAGCGTCAGTCAGCGTATCAGCCAGCTTGAGCAGCACGTTGGCATTCGCCTGATCAACCGTACCACCCGCAAACTGAACCTGACCTACGCCGGTGAACACTATCTGGTGCACTGCCGGGAAATACTCGCTGCCAGCGAACGCGCCGATTATGCGGTTCAGCGCCTGCGCGACAACCCCAGCGGACGATTGCGCATCACGTCGCCGGCGGGCATTGGCGCGACACTGCTCGCGCGCCTGAACACGCAGTTCCAGCAACGCTACCCCGATGTTTATCTTGAGGTCAGTATCTCCGATGAACTGCTGGATTTGGTGGACAGCGGTTTTGACGTCGCGTTGCGCACTGGTAAGCCGCAGGATTCCTCGCTGATCGGACGTATGATTGGCCATTGTCCGCGCTATTTGCTGGCCTCGCCCGATTATCTGTCACGTTATGCGCCGTTGAACCATCCCCGTCAACTGGTCGAACACCATTGCATCGCGCACAAAGCCTGGGCTGAGTGGTTATTTCATCGCGGTGATGAAGACTATCAGTACATGCCTGAGCGGGTGCATCTGACGGATAATTTGGTCTATGCCCGCGAAAGCGCCATCGCAGGGGCGGGGATCACGCTGCTGCCGGCGTTTATGCTGGAAGATAAAATCGAAAAGGGCGCTCTGATACCGGTACTGGCGCCATGGACAGTGGCGGGAAACGATCTTTGGCTGGTTTATCCCAGCCGTAAGCTGAACTCTCCCGCGCTGATGAGCTACATCGAATTTGCCATGCAGTTCGATGAGCTCAGACACTTCTACACCGCAGAATGAGACCGGCTCAGTCCTGACGCAGCACCTTGTGACCGTAGGCCAGCAGCGCGTCGGTGACGTTGCGCATCATGCGGCTTTCAGGCGCAAACCGATGCCAGTAGAGCATCCGGCGCTGAAACAGGCCTGGCGTGAGATCGATCAGTTCACCGCTTTGCAGCTCTTTTTCAATCTGCAGGTGCGGGATCATACAGCAGGTGGTGCCCTGACGCGCCAGTTGCACAAAGGCTTCCGAAGAGTTGACGATGTGGCATGGAACGCTGCCCGGCGGCAGATCAAAGTTCTGTTGCAGGAAGGCCTGGTGCATATCGTCCAGATGGTCAAACGCCACCGCAGGCGCTTTCAGCAGCGCGGAGCGGGTGACACCGTTCGGGAAGTAGCGTTCAGCAAACGCTTTGGAACCCACAAACAGATAGTCGAGCGCGCCGAGTTTATCCACCAGACAACTGGGCAGCGCCTGATGCTGAATACTCACCGCGCCTACCACTTCGCCGCGACGCAGACGTTCCTGGGTGCGGGTTTCATCTTCCACCTGCAGGTTAAGACGAATAGGGGAGTCAGCCAGTACCGGCGCCAGAGCCGGTAACAGCCAGGTCGCCAGACTGTCGGCGTTAACCGCCAGCGACAGCAGCAACGGCGTGGAGCCGGTCTGCTCATCGCCCAGCCATTCCTCTTCCAGCAGTTCGACCTGACGAAGCAGCGCCAACAGTTTTTGCCCCTGCTCGGTCGGACGCGGCGGAACGGTGCGGACCAGCAGCGGTTGTCCGAACATATTCTCAAGCTGCTTGATGCGTTGCGAAACGGCAGATTGGGTGATGCACAGCTTTTGCGCCGCGCGCTCAAACCCGCGTTCACGTATAACGGCATCCAGTGCTTGTAGTGTTCTGTAGTCCGGACGTTTCATTGATCTGACACACTCCTGAAATTTTTGCTTGTTCTGCACTATGACATAAATTTGCATTGGGTAAAGACGAAATCCGCAGCCTGCGAGCGGGTCGGGAAGATTTTTCCGCGCAATGGTCTATAATGCGCGTGAATTTTTCTCCACAAAAGCGAGACAATCATGACGCAGGATGAACTGAAAAAAGCAGTAGGATGGGCGGCACTTCAGTATGTACAGCCCGGCACCATTGTAGGGGTAGGTACCGGTTCAACAGCCGCGCACTTTATTGACGCGCTGGGCACCATGAAAGGTCAGATTGAAGGCGCGGTTTCCAGCTCGGATGCCTCAACCGAAAAACTCAAAAGCCTCGGCATCCCTGTGTTTGATCTCAACGAAGTGGACAGCCTTGGCGTTTACGTTGATGGCGCGGACGAAATTAACGGTCACATGCAGATGATTAAAGGCGGCGGCGCGGCGCTGACCCGTGAAAAAATCATTGCCTCCGTGGCGAAGAAATTTATCTGTATCGCCGACGCGTCCAAGGAAGTGGATATTCTGGGTAACTTCCCGCTGCCGGTTGAGGTTATCCCAATGGCGCGCAGCGCAGTGGCCCGCCAGTTAGTCAAACTGGGCGGTCGTCCGGAATACCGTCAGGGCGTGGTGACTGACAACGGTAACGTGATCCTTGATGTGCACGGCATGGAGATCCTCGATCCGGTGGCGATGGAAAATGCCATTAACGCTATTCCCGGCGTGGTGACTGTCGGCCTGTTTGCTAACCGTGGCGCGGATGTGGCGTTAATCGGGACCGCTGACGGCGTCAAAACCATCGTGAAATGATCTGACCAGGGGAGCGCTTCCCCGGTTAAAATTTTTTTGCAGGGCAAATTTGGTGACATGTATCACGTTTTGAATCTTGCCCTGCTGATTTCTCCAAAGAAAAACTTATCCCCAGCATTTTCCTCTGGCATTTGCCACTGAATGAACGTTCCTCAACAGAGCGACGCAAACGTTCATATTGCCGCAATAATTATTTTTGATATGTTGAAAGGCGGATGCAAATCCACACACACAATATCAGATTGCATAAAAAGACAGGGTCGGGAAATGGCAAAGGTATCGCTGGAGAAAGACAAGATTAAATTTCTGCTGGTTGAAGGCGTGCATCAAAAGGCGCTGGATAGCCTTCGGGCGGCAGGTTATACCAACATCGAATTTCACAAAGGGGCACTGGATGCTGAAGAGCTGAAAGAGTCCATCCGTGATGCCCACTTCATTGGCCTGCGATCCCGTACCCATCTGACAGAAGAGGTGATTAACGCGGCGGAAAAACTGGTCGCTATCGGTTGCTTCTGTATCGGCACCAACCAGGTAGACCTGAAGGCGGCAGCAAAGCGCGGTATTCCGGTGTTTAACGCGCCGTTCTCTAACACCCGTTCCGTGGCGGAGTTGGTGATTGGTGAGCTGCTACTGCTGCTGCGCGGCGTACCGGAAGCAAACGCCAAAGCGCACCGCGGCGTGTGGAATAAACTGGCTGCCGGTTCGTTTGAAGCGCGTGGTAAAAGACTCGGCATTATTGGCTACGGCCACATCGGGACTCAGTTGGGTATTCTGGCGGAATCCCTGGGGATGCACGTTTACTTCTACGACATTGAAAACAAGCTGCCGCTGGGTAATGCCACTCAGGTTCAGCATCTGTCTGAACTGCTCAACATGAGCGACGTGGTCAGCCTGCACGTGCCGGAAAACGCCTCAACGAAGAACATGATGGGCGCGAAAGAGATCGCGCTGATGAAGCCTGGCTCGCTGCTGATCAACGCCGCACGTGGCACCGTGGTAGATATTCCCGCGCTGTGCGATGCGCTGGCGACCAAACACCTGGCAGGGGCAGCAATCGACGTGTTCCCGACCGAGCCGGCAACCAACAGCGATCCGTTCACTTCACCGCTTTGCGACTTTGATAACGTGATTCTGACGCCGCATATCGGAGGTTCCACTCAGGAAGCGCAAGAAAACATTGGTCTGGAAGTGGCAGGTAAACTGGCGAAGTATTCTGATAACGGCTCTACGCTTTCTGCGGTTAACTTCCCGGAAGTGTCGCTGCCGCTCCACGGCGGGCGTCGTCTGATGCACATCCATGAAAACCGTCCTGGCGTGCTGACTTCCCTGAACCAGATTTTTGCCGAGCAGGGCGTCAACATTGCCGCGCAGTATCTGCAAACGTCGGCGCAAATGGGTTATGTCGTTATCGACATTGAAGCGGATGAAGCAGTCGCCGAGAAAGCGCTGTTGGCGATGAAGGCCATTCCGGGCACTATTCGCGCGCGCCTGTTGTACTGATCCTTACCGATGCGGGCAGGCGCTGAGTCTGCCCGTCATTTCTTCCTTTCTCCTTTCGTTTTCCCGACATCGCCATCCTTTTTGTAACGTATACATCTTGTTTTCGAGCCTTGCCGCAATTGATGATTAAAGGCTTCGCTACGCGTTGTACATCAACAAAAGGAATTTACGATAGAGGCGCAGCACGACGCTGAAACGGGAAAGCCCCTACCGAAGCAGGGGCTCTAAAAAGGAAAGGGACGATGATGAGTTATGTCATCATGCTGCTTATCCTGTTAATCATCGCCTGGCCAGCATATTAACAGCGAAAACGCAGGAGGGAGGTTCGCCTCCCTCACCCTTACCGAGGAAATTTAGGTCAAAAAAACGGCGGTGTCAATCAGCAAAGAAGCGCTTACCACTCCCACACTTTTGACGGCGTTACGACGGCCGGTAAGGGGACATCCCACTCTTCTGCCGGCAATTTCTCCACACGCTGACAGTCGTGGGCATACCCTACGGGCGTCAGACCATGCTGTTGCCAGTTTTGCAAGGTGCGATCGTAGAATCCGCCACCCATCCCTAAACGCTGACCGTACTCATCAAACGCCACCAGTGGCGTGACCAGCACGTCCAGTTGCGAAAGCGGCAGAACATCACGAACGTCGAGTTTAGGTTCCTGAATCTTCAGCCGATTAGTGATCAGTTCACTGTGCGGGTGATAGTGCAGAAACAGCAAATTACCGGGGCTGAAAGGGTGCAGGACCGGGAGATAGACGCGTTTTCCCGCGTGCCAGAGTTGTTCGATTAGGGGCTGAGTATCGAGTTCGCCATCAAATGACAAAAACACGGCGACCGTGTGCGCCATCACTACGGGAGGGTATGCAAGCATGCGTGTTGCGGCCTGCTGACCGAAGGTGATTTGCTGCGAAAGTGTGAGCGCACGACGACGTTGCCTAATCATCTGGCGAATGGTTTGTCGTGATAAAGGGAGTTCAGAAAGTAATGTCATGGCTGTCGCCAGGTAGAAGGAGAATCTCCGAGATGCCGCCGCAGGCTGTAACCCTTGAACCCTTGGTTCAAGGTGAATGCGTCGTCACAGTTTTAAGGCTTCTCGGACGGACCGAGCATGCTCACCAACCATGGATCGCCACATTCTTGTGGTATGAAATATCGGCTCAGGGGACTGGCCCGCTTGCAAACATCTCAGAGAAATTTTTGTCTTCACGGTCACTCTACCATAGTAAACCGAAAAGTGTTATTCAAAGTTTTGGTTCGTTTTTTCGGTTATGCGACCCTGATCAAGCAGTGCCTGTTCAATGGTCTGTTGGAGCATCCGAATACGTTGTTCCATGCTCGCCGCGTAGTCGCGGGTCTTCGCTTTTTCCTGAGCCAGTTCGTAGCTAATATTCAGTGCAGCAATGAATACCAGTTGCTCAGTATTTGTGACTCTAGTGCGAACTTTCAGATCTTGCAACCGCTGATTCAGATCGTCCGCAGCCTGATTCAACGCATCCCTTTGTTCAGGCGGGCAATTCACTCGCAGTGAACGGCCAAATATTTGGATATCGACGGGTTGTGCAGACATGCCACCTTCCTGCTGATTGACTGTGCTGCCTTCGTCTCCAGACCCTGGGTCCGCGAAGGGGCGACACTATAGCTACCCTGGTGTGAAGATACAAGCCCTATTCTGGTTCACCAGGGTCCAAAGTGGTAGCATACCATGAATATCCTCCCTTTGATGACGAATGCTTATGTCTATACAGAACGAAATGCCTGGTTACAGTGAAATGAACCAGTATTTGAACCAACAAGGGGCCGGACTGACCCCTGCGGAAATGCACGGTTTGATCAGCGGGATGATTTGCGGTGGTAATAACGACAGCTCCTGGCAGCCGCTGCTTCACGACCTGACGAACGAAGGGCTGGCCTTCGGTCATGAACTGGCTCAGGCGCTGCGTAAAATGCACTCCGCGACCAGCGACGCGCTGGAAGATGATGGTTTCCTTTTTCAGCTTTATCTGCCTGAAGGCGATGACGTGAGCGTTTTCGATCGTGCAGACGCACTGGCGGGATGGGTTAATCACTTCCTGCTTGGCCTCGGCGTCACGCAGCCGAAGCTCGATAAAGTGACCGGCGAAACGGGCGAAGCCATCGACGATTTGCGCAATATCGCGCAGCTCGGCTATGACGAAGATGAAGATCAAGAAGAGCTGGAGATGTCGCTCGAAGAGATCATCGAGTATGTGCGTGTCGCGGCGCTGCTGTGCCACGATACCTTCACTCGTCAGCAGCCGACCGCACCGGAAGTGCGTAAACCGACCCTACACTAAAAAGTAAAACGATAATGGAGGCCACGTCATGACACCGCAGGAATACCAACGTCGTCGCCAGGCACTGCTTGCGCAAATGCAGCCAGGCAGCGCCGCGCTGATTTTTGCCGCGCTGGAAGTCACGCGCAGCGCGGACAGTGAATACCCGTATCGCCAGAGCAGCGATTTCTGGTATTTCACCGGTTTTAACGAACCGGAAGCCGTTCTGGTACTGATTAAAAGCGACGATACCCATAACCACAGCGTGTTGTTCAACCGCGTTCGCGATCTGACTGCAGAAATCTGGTTTGGTCGACGTCTGGGACAAGATGCCGCGCCGGAAAAACTGGCGGTGGATCGCGCGCTGGCCTTCAGCGAAATTAATCAACAGCTTTTTCAACTGCTTAATGGTCTGGACGTGGTGTATCACGCGCAGGGCGAATATGCGTATGCGGATGAGATTGTCTTCACCGCGCTGGAAAAACTGCGCAAAGGCTCGCGCCAGAACCTGAAAGCGCCGTCGACCCTGATCGACTGGCGGCCGATGGTGCATGAAATGCGCCTGTTTAAGTCGCCTGAAGAGATTGCGGTGATGCGTCGCGCCGGAGAAATTACGGCACTCGCGCATACCCGGGCGATGGAGAAATGCCGTCCGGGGATGTTTGAGTATCACCTGGAAGGCGAAATTCACCACGAATTTACTCGCCACGGCGCACGCTATCCGTCCTACAACACCATTGTGGGCAGCGGTGAAAATGGCTGCATTCTGCATTACACCGAAAATGAAAGTGAACTGCGCGACGGCGATTTGGTGCTGATTGATGCAGGTTGTGAATACCAGGGCTATGCCGGGGATATCACCCGAACGTTCCCGGTGAATGGCAAATTTACCCCGGCGCAACGTGAAATCTACGACATCGTCCTGGAATCACTGGAAACCAGCCTGCGTCTGTACCGTCCGGGCACCTCGATTCAGGAAGTCACCGGCGAAGTCGTGCGCATTATGATTACCGGGCTGGTGAAGCTGGGTATTTTGCAGGGCGAAGTGGAGCAACTGATCGCCGATAATGCGCATCGTCCGTTCTTTATGCACGGTCTGAGCCACTGGCTGGGGCTGGATGTCCATGATGTCGGCGAATATGAGCAGGATCGTTCCCGCATCCTGAAGCCAGGAATGGTGATTACCGTTGAACCAGGGCTGTATATTGCGCCTGATGCCGATGTCCCGGAAGCGTATCGGGGGATCGGGATCCGTATTGAGGATGACATTCTGATCACCGAAAACGGCAACGAAAATCTGACCGCTGGCGTCGTCAAAAAGGCGGATGAGATTGAAGCGTTAATGGCGGCGGCGAAAAAGGCATGAGCGTGATCATTGTTGGCGGTGGCATGGTGGGCGCGACGCTGGCGCTGGCGATTTCCCGGTTGAGTCAGGGGATGCTGCCGGTTCATCTGATTGAAGCGACTGCCCCCGAAGCGGACAGTCATCCCGGGTTTGATGCCCGGGCGATTGCGCTCGCGGCGGGGACCTGCCAACAACTGGCACGCATTGGCGTCTGGCAGGCAATTGCCGACTGCGCCACCGCGATCAATACCGTCCACGTCAGCGATCGGGGTCATGCCGGTTTTGTGACGCTCGACGCTGAGGACTATCGCATTCCGGCGCTGGGTCAGGTGGTTGAGCTGCATGACGTGGGGTTACGCCTGTTTGCTCTGCTGCGAAAAGCGCCTGGCGTCACGTTGCACTGCCCGGATCGGGTTGCCAGCGTGTCGCGTACCGAAGACCAGGTGAATGTCACGCTGGAGACGGGCGAAACGATCGTCGGACGCGTTCTGGTGGCAGCGGATGGTACCCGTTCAGCGCTGGCCACCGCCTGCGGCGTTGACTGGCAACAGGAACCCTATGAGCAGTTGGCGGTGATCGCTAACGTCTCAACCGCCGTTGCACATAATGGCCGCGCGTTTGAACGGTTTACGGCGCATGGACCATTGGCGATGCTGCCGATGTCTGAAGGGCGCAGTTCGCTGGTGTGGTGCCATCCGCTGGAACACCGTGAGAAGATTCTGAGCTGGTCAGATGAACGTTTCTGTCGCGAACTCCAGACGGCATTTGGCTGGCGGTTGGGGAAAATCACGCACGCAGGCAAACGGAGCGCGTATCCGCTGTCGCTCACCACGGCGGCGAAGGCATTCACGCACCGTACCGTGCTGGTGGGTAACGCCGCGCAGACGCTGCATCCGATTGCAGGGCAGGGGTTCAACCTCGGACTGCGCGATGTCATGAGCCTCGCCGAAACGCTGACTGAAGCGCAGGCAACGGGCAGGGACGTCGGTGATTACGCCGTGCTCTCGCACTATCAACAGCGTCGTCAGGGGGATCGCCAGGCTACGGTCGGCGTGACGGACAGTCTGGTCCATCTGTTTGCCAACCGCTGGGCGCCGCTGGTTGTTGGGCGCAACATGGGACTGATGACCATGGAATTATGCCCTCCCGCCCGCAATGCGTTTGCGCAGCGGACGTTAG
This sequence comes from Citrobacter sp. Ca225, assembly GCF_030337175.1. Classification (NCBI taxonomy): domain Bacteria; kingdom Pseudomonadati; phylum Pseudomonadota; class Gammaproteobacteria; order Enterobacterales; family Enterobacteriaceae; genus Citrobacter; species Citrobacter sp. Ca225. The sequence continues at coordinate 29,583 of NZ_JAOWCD010000076.1, forward strand.
GCTGGGTGGCGCGGTAAACATCTCCAGACCGGATAAGCGAAGCGCCATCCGGTATTTATACGAACATGACGCCCGATGGCGGTTTCCGATTTCCAGGAGTAAACAGTGCAAAGTGTTGATGTAGCAATCGTGGGTGGAGGCATGGTTGGCCTGGCTGTCGCGTGCGGGTTACAGGGCAGCGGTTTACGTGTCGCTGTGCTCGAACAGCGCGAACCGCAGCCGTTGGCAATGGATGCCGATCCTGCGCTTCGCGTGTCGGCAATCAATGCCGCCAGTGAAAAACTGCTTACCCGTCTGGGCGTCTGGTCAGACATTGTGGCTCGTCGCGCCAGTTGTTATCACGGGATGGAAGTGTGGGATAAGGACAGCTTTGGCCGCATTGAATTTGATGACCAAAGCATGGGCTACAGCCATCTGGGCCATATCGTAGAGAACGCCGTGATCCATTACGCGCTGTGGCAAAAAGCGCAGCAATCCTCCGATATCATGCTGATGGCGCCTGCCGAATTGCAGCAGGTGGCGTGGGGGGAAAACGAAGCCTTCCTGACGCTGAAAGATGGCGCAATGCTCACCGCGCGTCTGGTGATTGGCGCCGATGGGGCGAATTCGTGGCTACGCAATAAGGCAGACATCCCGCTGACCTTCTGGGATTACCGCCATCATGCGCTGGTCGCGACTATTCGCACCGAAGAAGCGCACGGTGCTGTTGCCCGTCAGGCGTTTCACGGTGAAGGCATTCTGGCGTTTTTGCCGCTCAGCGATCCGCATTTGTGCTCCATCGTCTGGTCGCTTGTGCCGGAAGCGGCTGAACGGATGCAGCAGCTTAGCGATGAGCAATTTAATCAGGCGCTGAACATCGCCTTTGATAATCGTCTGGGGCTGTGTCAGGTGGAAAGCGACCGCCAGGTGTTTCCGCTGACAGGACGCTATGCGCGCCAGTTTGCCGCGCATCGTCTGGCGCTGGTGGGCGACGCTGCGCATACTATCCATCCGCTGGCCGGACAGGGCGTAAACCTCGGTTTTATGGATGCAGCAGAACTGGTGGATGAACTCAAACGTCTGCATCGTCAGGGTAAAGACATCGGTCAGTACCTTTATTTGCGTCGCTATGAGCGTAGCCGTAAGCACAGCGCCGCGATGATGCTCGCGGGCATGCAGGGATTCCGCGAGCTGTTTGCGGGGACGAATCCGGCGAAAAAACTGCTGCGTGATATAGGGCTGAAACTGGCTGATACGCTCCCTGGCGTTAAACCGCAACTTCTCCGTCAGGCAATGGGATTAAACGATCTGCCTGAGTGGCTTCGCTAAGCATTCCCTCTTTTTAAAGAATTTGAAACCCGTCACATTTCCTTCTCCCGGCGTCTTCGCCGGGAGGTTTCCCTCATTTGAAATAAACTAATTTCACTCTTCTTTTCGCATTATATTTTCTAATGTCATGATTTTATCGCAACGCCAGTTTTGACATTTTTTTAGAGTTTAATGTTGATATGTGCGGCTGATATGGATGAGTGCTTATCATTTATCTGTATTAATGGCCTTTTCAATGGTTTTTTATGCTGATGGTGTTTTGGCGGTTTTTGGTCATAAGCTAATGTGATGGTTAATTTTGTTTTATGGTTTAGCGTGGATTTCGGTGGTAAGTTCAGGGGCAAAGAGAACGTTTGCGTCGGAGTCCAGGAGTGACGTCGATGCCGGGTTTCGTGGCGACAATTTTCGCTGCGAAAGGGTGGTCAGCCCCGCTTATTCAATGAGGACAAGATGGCTCAACAGACGCCTTTGTACGAACAACACACGCTATGCGGCGCGCGCATGGTCGATTTCCACGGCTGGATGATGCCGCTGCATTATGGTTCTCAGCTCGATGAACACCATGCGGTTCGCACCGATGCCGGAATGTTTGATGTGTCGCACATGACCATCGTCGATCTACGCGGCAGTCGCACTCGGGAGTTCTTGCGTTATCTGCTGGCGAACGATGTGGCAAAGCTCACGAAAACCGGCAAGGCGCTTTATTCCGGTATGCTTAACGCCTCGGGCGGCGTGATAGATGACCTGATTGTCTATTACTTTACCGAAGACTTCTTCCGCCTCGTTGTTAACTCCGCCACTCGCGAAAAAGACCTCTCCTGGATTACCCAACACGCTGAACCTTATGCCATCGACATTACCGTGCGTGATGACCTGTCGCTGATCGCGGTGCAGGGGCCTAACGCGCAGGCGAAGGCGGCATCTCTGTTTACTGATGAGCAGCGCAAAGCCGTTGAAGGCATGAAACCGTTCTTCGGCGTGCAGGCCGGCGACCTGTTTATCGCCACGACCGGTTATACCGGTGAAGTGGGCTATGAGATTGCGATGCCGAATGAAAAGGCGGCGGATTTCTGGCGTGCGCTGGTGGAAGCGGGGGTGAAACCGTGTGGTCTGGGCGCGCGCGATACGCTGCGTCTGGAAGCGGGTATGAACCTGTATGGCCAGGAGATGGATGAGGGGATCACTCCACTGGCGGCTAATATGGGCTGGACTGTTGCCTGGGAACCCGCCGATCGCGACTTTATCGGTCGTGAAGCACTGGAAGCGCAGCGTGAAAAAGGCCACGAACAGTTGGTTGGCCTGGTCATGACCGAAAAAGGTGTGCTGCGTAACGAACTGCCGGTACGTTTCACCGATGCCCAGGGCAATCAGCAGGAAGGCGTTATCACGAGCGGTACCTTCTCACCGACGCTGGGCTACAGCATCGCGCTGGCGCGCGTCCCTGAGGGAATTGGCGAAACGGCCATTGTGCAGATTCGCAACCGCGAAATGCCGGTAAAAGTCACTAAACCTGTTTTTGTGCGTAACGGCAAAGCCGTCGCGTGATTCATCCTTTTCTGGAGATTGATTGATGAGCAACGTACCAGCAGAACTGAAATACAGTAAAGAACACGAATGGCTGCGCAAAGAAGCTGACGGCTCTTACACCGTTGGCATTACCGAACACGCTCAGGAACTGTTGGGCGACATGGTTTTTGTTGACCTGCCGGAAGTCGGCACGACCGTGAGTGCGGGTGATGACTGCGCGGTTGCCGAATCGGTCAAAGCCGCTTCTGATATCTATGCGCCGATCGGCGGTGAGATCGTGGCCGTTAACGATGCCCTGAGCGACTCCCCGGAACTGGTGAACAGCGAGCCGTACGCCGATGGCTGGATCTTCAAAATCAAAGCCAGTGATGAGAGCGAACTGGACTCGCTGCTGGATGCCACTGCGTACGAAGCATTGTTAGAAGACGAGTAAATCTGCCTTTGCCGGATGGCGCTGCGCTTATCCGGCCTGGAAGGCATGCGTAGGCCCGGTAAGCGTTAGCGCCACCGGGCTCGCAGACAGAGACAATCACGATTCACTGCACGTTTCAGGAACCATCGCCCATGACACAGACGTTAAGCCAGCTTGAAAACAGCGGCGCTTTCATTGAACGCCACATCGGACCGGACGCCACGCAACAGCAAGAGATGCTGAATGCCGTTGGTGCCGGGTCGTTAAACGCGCTGATCGGCCAGATTGTGCCGAAAGACATTCAGCTCGCAACACCGCCGCAGGTGGGCGAGGCGGCGACCGAATACGCCGCGCTGGCAGAATTAAAGGCCATCGCCGGACGTAACAAGCGCTTCACGTCATACATCGGCATGGGTTATACCGCCGTGCAACTGCCACCGGTTATCCTGCGTAACATGCTGGAAAACCCGGGCTGGTACACCGCCTATACGCCTTATCAGCCGGAAGTGTCTCAGGGCCGCCTGGAAGCACTGCTGAACTTCCAACAGGTGACACTGGATCTGACCGGTCTGGACATGGCTTCCGCTTCGCTGCTCGATGAAGCCACTGCGGCTGCAGAAGCGATGGCAATGGCGAAGCGCGTCAGCAAACTGAAAAACGCGAACCGTTTCTTTGTTGCCGCAGATGTGCATCCACAAACGCTGGATGTTGTTCGTACGCGTGCGGAAACTTTTGGTTTTGACGTGATTGTGGATGATGCGGCGAAAGTACTGGATCACCAGGATGTGTTCGGCGTGCTGTTACAGCAGGTGGGTACCACCGGTGAAGTCCACGACTACAGCACGCTGATTAGCGAACTGAAATCACGCAAAGTGATCGTCAGCGTTGCTGCCGATTTTATGGCGCTGGTGCTGCTGACCGCGCCGGGCAAACAGGGCGCGGACATTGTTTTCGGCTCTGCGCAACGCTTTGGCGTACCGATGGGCTATGGCGGTCCACACGCGGCATTTTTTGCAGCAAAAGATGAATTCAAACGCTCCATGCCGGGTCGTATTATCGGCGTATCGAAAGATGCGGCGGGCAATACCGCGCTGCGTATGGCGATGCAGACGCGTGAGCAGCATATTCGCCGCGAGAAAGCGAACTCCAACATTTGTACCTCACAGGTACTGCTGGCAAACATCGCCAGCCTGTATGCCGTGTATCATGGCCCGGTTGGCCTGAAACGCATTGCGAATCGTATCCACCGTCTGACCGATATCCTGGCCGTGGGCATGCAACAAAAAGGGCTGAAACTGCGTCATGCCCACTATTTTGACACACTGTGCGTGGAAGTGGCGGACAAAGCCGCAGTGCTGGCGCGTGCGCAAGCGGCAGAAATCAACCTGCGCAGTGATATCCATAACGCAGTCGGCATTACGCTTGATGAAACCACCACCCGTGAAAATGTCTTGCAGTTGTTTACGGTTCTGCTGGGTGACGGCCACGGTCTGAACATCGACACCCTGGACAAAGAGGTGGCGCACGACAGTCGTTCAATTCAGGAAAGTATGCTGCGTGATGACGCCATCCTGAGCCACCCGGTATTCAATCGCTATCACAGTGAAACTGAGATGATGCGCTACATGCACTCGCTGGAGCGCAAAGATCTGGCGCTGAATCAGGCGATGATCCCGCTGGGTTCCTGCACCATGAAGCTGAATGCGGCAGCGGAAATGATCCCGATTACCTGGCCGGAATTTGCCGAACTGCATCCTTTCTGCCCGCCAGAACAGGCGGAAGGCTACCATCAGATGATTGGTCAGCTTTCTGACTGGCTGGTCAAACTGACCGGTTACGACGCCGTCTGTATGCAGCCGAACTCTGGTGCACAAGGGGAATACGCCGGTCTGCTGGCGATCCGCCATTATCACGAAAGCCGCAATGAAGGGCATCGCGATATCTGCCTGATTCCGGCCTCTGCGCACGGGACTAACCCGGCTTCCGCACAGATGGCGGGGATGCAGGTAGTGGTCGTGGCCTGTGATAAGAACGGGAATATCGATCTTGGCGATCTGCGTGAAAAAGCCGCTCAGGCGGGCGAAAATCTCTCTTGCATCATGGTGACCTATCCGTCTACCCACGGCGTTTACGAAGAGACGATCCGCGAAGTGTGCGAGATCGTGCATCAATTCGGTGGTCAGGTTTATCTCGACGGCGCAAATATGAATGCTCAGGTGGGTATCACCTCGCCGGGATTTATCGGCGCTGACGTTTCGCACCTGAACCTGCACAAAACCTTCTGCATTCCGCACGGCGGCGGTGGCCCAGGCATGGGACCGATTGGCGTGAAATCGCACCTTGCGCCGTTTGTACCAGGCCACAGTGTGGTGCAGATTGAAGGGATGCTGACCCGTCAGGGCGCGGTGTCTGCCGCACCGTTCGGCAGCGCATCAATTCTGCCAATCAGTTGGATGTACATCCGCATGATGGGCGCTGAAGGACTGAAGCAGGCAAGTCAGGTGGCAATTCTGAATGCCAACTACATTGCCAGCCGTCTGAAAGACGCATTCCCGGTTCTGTATACCGGCCGCGATGGTCGCGTGGCGCACGAGTGTATTCTCGACATCCGTCCGCTGAAAGAAGCGACCGGTATCAGTGAACTGGATATTGCCAAACGCCTGATCGACTACGGCTTCCATGCGCCGACCATGTCGTTCCCGGTCGCGGGTACGCTGATGGTTGAGCCAACGGAATCAGAAAGCAAAGTGGAACTGGATCGCTTTATCAACGCGATGCTGGCGATTCGTGCGGAAATCGATCGCGTGCAGAGCGGCGAATGGACGCTGGAAGATAACCCACTGGTTAACGCGCCGCATACCCAAAACGAGCTGGTAGCAGAGTGGAATCACGGTTACAGCCGTGAAGTGGCGGTCTTCCCGGCGGGTGTAGCGAACAAGTACTGGCCAACCGTGAAGCGTCTTGATGACGTTTATGGCGACCGTAACCTGTTCTGCTCCTGCGTGCCGATGAGCGAATACCAGTAATTTTGCCACGGTAGTAAATCATTTGTAGGCCGGGTAAGGCGAAGCCGCCACCCGGCTTTTTCATATCGGGAGAACGCTATGGGAATCGCACTGGTTACCGGCGGCAGTCGTGGCATTGGGCGCGCGACCGCGTTGCAGCTGGCAGATGAGGGTTACACGGTTGCCGTTAATTTTCATCATAATATTCGGGCTGCCACCGAGGTGGTGAATAAGATAGTCGCCGCTGGCGGGAACGCGTTTACCCTGCGTGCAGATATCAGTGACGAAGCGCAGGTCGTGGCGATGTTCGAATCGATCGACCGTGAAAATGAGCCGCTGGTGGCGCTGGTCAATAATGCCGGAATTTTGTTTGAACAAAGTACAATCGAAAACCTCTCTGCCGAGCGGATTAACCGCGTGTTAGCGACCAACGTGACGGGGTATTTCCTCTGCTGTCGCGAAGCGGTCAAGCGGATGTCGCACAAACACGGCGGTCACGGCGGGGCGATTGTGAACGTGTCGTCAGCGGCGTCGCGGCTGGGCGCGCCGGGGGAATATGTTGACTATGCGGCGTCGAAAGGGGCTGTCGATTCTCTGACGACGGGACTGGCGCTGGAGGTGGCGGCGCAGGGTATACGGGTCAACGGTGTACGTCCGGGGTTAATTTACACCGAAATCCACGCCTCCGGTGGCGAGCCTGGACGGGTGGATCGCGTGAAGTCGATGTTACCTATGCAGCGCGGCGGACAGCCGGAAGAGGTGGCGCAGGCCATAGCCTGGCTGCTGAGCGAGAAAGCGTCGTATGTCACGGGCAGTTTTCTGGAACTGGCGGGCGGGAAGTAATGTAATGTTTGCCGGATAACGCTGCGCGATATCCGGCTTATATTCCCTTTCCCGAAAGAGCATGTAGGCCGGATAAGGCGTTTACACCGTCATCCGGCAAAAGCTCACAGCACCTCGCCGTTGCTGGCGATCACGGCTTTGTACCAGTCGAAACTCTTCTTGCGTGAACGGGACATGTCACCCGTGCCGTCGTCGTGCTTGTTCACATAGATAAAGCCATAACGTTTGCTGTACTGGCCGGTAGTGAAAGAGACGCAGTCGATACAGCCCCATGGCGTGTAACCCATCAGATCCACACCGTCATACGTGACCGCCTTCATCATCTCTTCGATATGGGCGCGCAGATAGTCAATGCGGTAGTCGTCGTTAATGCTGCCATCGTCTTCTACTTTATCGTAAGCGCCAAAGCCGTTTTCAACGATGAACAACGGTTTCTGGTAACGTTCATACAGTTCGCACAGCGAGTAGCGTAGACCCACCGGGTCAATCTGCCAGCCCCAGTCGGAGGCTTTGACGTGCGGATTCGGTACGCTGCCTTCGAACCCCGAAATGGCATCGCCACTGCCGCCTTCGGCCTTCACTGCGTTGGTCATGTAGTAACTGAAGCCGAGGTAATCGCAGGTACCTTCACGCAGAATCGCGGTATCGCCGTCTTCCATTTTAATGTTAAAGCCGCGACGCTCCCACTCATTGAGGACATAGGACGGGTAGTAACCGCGCAACTGAACGTCAGTGAAAACATAACGCTCGCGCATGGATTCCTGGGCGAACATGACGTCTTCTGGCTTGCAGGAGAATGGATACAGCGCGACCATCGCCAGCATGCAGCCCACCTTCATCTCCGGATTGATGCGACGCGCCGCCTTCACGGCTAACGCGCTGGCAACAAACTGGTGGTGCAGCACCTGGTACATGGTCTCTTCCGGGTTTTCGTGCTCGGTATAAACAACGCCAGAGCAGCAATAGCCAAACAGCGGCGCACGCCAGTTGCGCTGGTTGTTGATTTCGTTGAAGGTCATCCAGTATTTGACCTTATGCTTATAGCGTTCAAACACCACTTCGGCAAAACGAACAAAGAAATCAACGACCTTGCGGTGAGTCCAGCCGCCGTACTGCTGAACCAGGTGCAACGGCATTTCAAAGTGAGAAAGGGTAATGACCGGTTCGATATTGTACTTGAGCAATTCATCAAACATGTCGTCGTAGAATTTCAGCCCTTCTTCATTTGGCTGTGTTTCGTCACCTTGTGGGAAGATTCGGGTCCAGGCGATGGACGTGCGGAAGCATTTAAAGCCCATTTCGGCAAACAGCTTGATGTCTTCTTTATAGTGGCCATAAAAATCGACCGCTTCGTGGTTCGGGTAATATTTACCCGGCACCACCTGCTGAGTGATTTCACGGGGTACGCCATGCGCGCCGCCGGTCAGAACGTCACAAATGCTCGGTCCTTTACCGCCTTTGTTCCAGCCGCCTTCAACCTGATGTGCAGCAACCGCGCCGCCCCAGAGAAAATCTTTTGGTAAGGTGAGTTTTTTCATCGTTGCGTCATCTCAAATTAATACAATCTGATTTGAGTCTAACAAAGGGAAGGTAAATGTCACGATATAACAAAATAGCGAAACGGTAATTTGTTACCGCCAAAAAACAATCTGTTTTTTTATGCTATTTTTTTCGCCAGCTTTCGGCCAAGGGATTCGAGAATATAAATAACGGGAATTTGCGTGGTGATATCGTACACGCCAGCAATGCGGGTTTGCGGCACATGCCAGGAGAGATTAAAGTCCGCCAGTTTGGCGAGGCGCGAGTGTTCATGGCTGGTAATCGAAAGCACTTTGCAGTTATGCAGGCTGAACTGGCTGGCAAAGCGCAGGATCTCTTCGGTTTCGCCAGAGACCGATAACACAATTGCCAGCGCATTACGCGCCATATCGTTCGTCACCGGGAAATAAGGATCATCAATGTGGTTGCTGAATTTCCCGACGTTTGAGAAAAAACGCGCGCCATATTTCGCCAGGGCACCTGAGGTACCGGCACCGACAAATATAATGCGCTCGGACGATAAAATAATCTCTACAGCCTGATCGAGTAATTGATCAAATTCATCGTTATTTACGCCTTTAAAGAAACTGATAATTTCGCTGGCGCCAAAATTAGCCTGTTGCGGTTCGTTCTGCTCTAAATATAATTTAAAGCGTACGCGAAATTCAGAGTAGCCTTCACAGTTAAGCTTGCGACAGAAACGCAACACGGTGGTGGTCGATACACCCGCCGCTTCAGCCAGCTCCCGAATGGTCATGTACATGACTTTGTCACGGTTCTTGATGACATAGTTGTAGACCAACATCTCAATGTTGTTGAGACTGGCGATGGCAGCGTGGGAGAACATACTCACTATGGCAATACTCACTCATCAGATTTTACCTAAAGGGAATAATAACATGCAGCCAAATGACATCACTTTTTTTCAGCGTTTCCAGGACGACATTCTGGCAGGGCGTAAAACGATCACTATTCGTGATGAGTCAGAATCTCACTTCAGGACCGGTGACATTCTGCGGGTAGGGCGTTTCGAGGACGATGGCTATTTTTGCACAATTGAGGTGCTGGGAACGTCAACCGTCACGCTCGACACGTTGACGGAAAAACATGCACAACAGGAAAACATGACGCTGGAGGAACTGAAGCGGGTGATTGGCGAGATTTACCCGAATCAGTCACAGTTTTATGTGATTGATTTTAAACGCCTTTGAATTAAATGAACAACTGTTAGTTGAAAAATACGTTTCAACATTTTGATTTATAACGATTAGTTTTAAAGTGATATTTATTTTAGCTAACAGGTGTTCACTGGAACCATTCTCAGTTACGCTAGAGGTGCAATCACGAACAAGTTCGTTTCTCCGGAGTAAGTTATGGTCCAGAAGCCATTAATCGCGCAAGGATATTCACTGGCAGAGGAAATCGCCAACAGCATCAGTCATGGCATTGGGCTGGTGTTTGGTATCGTCGGTCTGGTGTTGTTGCTGGTGCAGGCGGTGGACATGAATGCCAGTGCGACAGCGATTACCAGTTACAGCCTGTACGGCGGCAGCATGATTTTGCTGTTTCTGGCATCGACCCTGTATCACGCGATACCACATCAGCGGGCGAAGATCTGGCTGAAAAAATTCGACCACTGTGCGATTTACCTGCTCATTGCCGGGACCTATACGCCGTTTCTGCTGGTTGGGCTAAATTCACCGCTGGCGCGTGGGCTAATGATCGTTATCTGGAGTCTGGCGCTGCTCGGCATTTTATTCAAACTGACGATAGCCCACCGGTTTAAAGTGCTGTCGCTGGTGACCTATCTGACGATGGGGTGGCTGTCACTGATTGTGGTGTATCAACTGGCGATCAAACTGGCGGCGGGCGGCGTAACGCTACTGGCCGTAGGCGGCGTGGTCTATTCGCTGGGAGTGATTTTCTACGTCAGTAAGCGTATTCCCTACAACCATGCTATCTGGCACGGGTTTGTGCTGGGCGGCAGCGTATGCCACTTTCTGGCCATCTATTTGTACGTAGGACAGGCGTGATGTGATGCTTTACCGTCTTATCCGGACTACGACTTTTCCCCGTAGACCGGATAAGCGAAGCGCCATCAGGTGCTGATGAATTACTCTTCCAGTGAATAGGGCAGCGGTTCGATGTGCAACGTGTTGGCATCGTCGCGCACGCGGAATACGCTGTCGGCCTCCATATCGTTGTTCATCACCACCTGTACCCGTAGCTGACCGTCATCCAGTTGCACTGCCGCGAGGACGGTGCCAGTACGACGCCAGTTCTCACCCATTTTCATTTCAAGATCGTCACCCGCTTCCGGTACACGACTGGCCTTACCCGCCAGAGACCATAACGCGCGTTTGTTCGCCCCGCGGAATTTCGCTCGTGCCACCATCTCCTGACCGGTATAACAGCCTTTCTTAAAGCTGATACCGCCCAGCGCCTGGAGATTAGTCGCCTGCGGGATAAACTGCGCGCTGTTTGCTGAATCAATCACCGGCAGACCGGCCTCAATATCCAGCGCCAGCCATTGCTGACTGTTATTCAGTTCGGCTTCACCACGCAGTTTTTCGGTTACGGTTTCCGCGGTTGCCACATCGGTAACCAACAGGAAGCGTTCTACCGGATGTTCAAACCACAGCAGGGTCGTCGCTCCTTCATGCGTGACAGGCTTTTCGCTGTCGGGCAGTTCGCTGAACAGATTCACCAGTGCGGCACGCGCCTGGAAACCCGCCACACCCAGCAGTATGCGTTCGTCGTCTGGGGCAATCGTCACTTTCGAGAACACAGCGTATTTTTTCAGTTCGCCCACCTGCGCATCACGCAGACTACGGCGTTCAATCCAGGCAAAACCGTCGCCGTCGCGGAACAGCCGCAGGTTGCTCCACATTTTTCCTTTAGCGTCGCAGTGGGCGGCCAGGACGTGTTGGTGTTCAGTCAGTTGACTCACGTCAGCTGTCACCTGACCCTGGATATACTTCTCGCTGTCAGCCCCGGTAATCGTGGCCAGCGCCCAGTCATCTAACGTCATCAGCGTCAAGGGCAAACGCGCTGAAGCTGAGGGTTGACGAGGTGGAAATGGAGTAAATGCCATAAAAATGTCCTGATTTGCTTAACGCAGTGATAATGACTAATGGTAAAAGAGCTATGGCCCAATGCAAGCGCTTTGATAGTCCCATTTGTGCCTTATCTTACAGATTGCGAGGCGGCATCCAGAAAACATGAACCCATTGACTTATTGGGGATTTAATTAGCGATCGCGCTTGTGGTTACGGATATTCCCGCAAAACAGGATGAAAAACACGTTACAATAGCCGGGTAGTTCATTTGAGTGAGACAGGAAGAAGAACATGGATATTAACAATAAAGCACGTATTCACTGGGCATGCCGACGCGGTATGCGTGAACTCGATATTTCCATCATGCCGTTTTTCGAACATGAATACGACACGTTGAGTGATGATGAAAAACGTATTTTTATCCGCCTGCTGGAGTGTGATGACCCGGATTTATTCAACTGGTTGATGAATCACGGTAAACCGGCAGATGCTGAACTGGAGCAGATGGTACGACTCATCCAGACACGGAATCGGGATCGTGGTCCTGTGGCAATCTGATCTCCGCGTCTCATGGCGCGCACAGTGGCTATCACTCCTTCTGCATGGGCTGGTGGCCGCGGCGATTCTATTAATGCCATGGCCGCTGAGCTACACGCCGCTGTGGTTGATACTGCTTTCGCTAGTGGTGTTTGACTGTGTCCGCAGCCAGCGGCGAATTAACGCCCGTCAGGGAGAGGTCAAACTTCTGATGGATGGACGGCTCCGCTGGCAGGGGCAGGACTGGCATATCGTCAGTGCACCGTGGATGATCAAAACCGGCATGATGCTGCGCTTGCGCTCAGAAGCCGGTAAACGCCAGCATTTGTGGCTCGCGGCTGACAGTATGGATAAGGCGGAATGGCGGGATTTACGCCGCCTGATGATGCAACCGTCGACGCAAGGGTAGCGCCGACGAATGCCTGATGGCGGGCAGCTTTAAGGTCTACGATGCGGTGTGTCATGTAGGCCGGATAAGGCGTTCACGCCATCATCCGGCAAAACGGTTATCAGGAATAGTGCTCGGCCATTTCACCGAGAATCTGCTCGCACCACGCCTGAATACGCTCATCGCTGAGATCGTATTGATTGGTTTCATCCAGTGCGAGACCGACGAACAACTGCCCATCGGCAATGACCGGTTTAGGGCTGGTGAACTCGTAGCCTTCGGTAGGCCAGTAACCGACGAATTTGACGCCTTTGGTCGACAGTTTGTCATGCAACATGCCCAACGCGTCAAGGAACCACTCGCCGTAGCCTAACTGGTCGCCCATACCGTAAAGCGCGACAATTTTGCCTTCGAGGTTGAGTTCGTCCAGTTGATCCCAGACGGCTTCCCAGTCCTCCTGAATTTCACCGAAATCCCAGGTGGGAATGCCTAAGATCAGCACATCGTACTGCTCCATCAGGGCCGGGGCATCATCTTTCAGATTATGCAGCGTCACCAGTTCCGGGCCGATGATGTCACGAATTTTCTCCGCAGCCATCTCGGTGTAGCAGGTGCTGGAACCGTAAAAAAGACCAATATTCATCGCGTAAACGTCTCAATACTTGCTATGACTTTGCGCGTAGTGTACCAGAAACCCGTATCATTGAGTCATAATGGCAGACTGCAGAATCAAAGGAGCAGATGTGGAACAGGATCTTGCGCGCATCGAACAATTCCTTGATGCGCTCTGGCTGGAGAAAAATCTGGCGGAAAATACGCTGAGCGCCTATCGCCGCGATCTGACCATGCTGGTGGAGTGGCTCGCGCACCGTCAGGTGTCGCTGGAAACCGCGCAAAGTGATGATCTGCAGGCCTTGCTGGCCGAGCGGATGGACGGTGGGTATAAAGCTACCAGTACCGCACGACTGCTGAGCGCGGTGCGGCGGCTATTCCAGCATCTTTACCGCGAGAAAATTCGCACCGACGATCCAAGCGCGACGCTGGCATCGCCCAAGCTCCCGCAGCGTCTGCCGAAGGATCTCAGTGAAGCGCAAGTAGAACGGTTATTACAAGCTCCCGTGGTTGACCAACCGCTGGAGTTACGCGATAAAGCCATGCTTGAGATTTTATATGCCACCGGACTGCGCGTGTCTGAACTGGTCGGACTGACGATGAGCGATGTCAGCTTGCGTCAGGGCGTAGTGCGGGTGATTGGTAAAGGCAATAAAGAGCGTCTCGTGCCATTGGGCGAAGAGGCGGTGTACTGGCTGGAGACGTATCTGGAACATGGGCGTCCGTGGCTGCTGAACGGCGTATCGATTGACGTGCTGTTTCCCAGCCAGCGCGCGCAGCAGATGACGCGCCAAACCTTCTGGCACCGCATTAAGCACTATGCCGTCTTAGCGGGAATCGACAGTGAAAAGCTGTCGCCGCACGTTTTACGCCACGCATTTGCCACGCATTTGCTCAATCATGGCGCCGATTTACGCGTGGTGCAGATGTTGCTGGGTCACAGCGATCTCTCCACCACGCAGATTTATACTCATGTTGCGACAGCGCGCCTGCGTCAACTTCATCAACAGCATCACCCAAGAGCGTGAATGCTGAGCGAACAGGAAAGGTTATGAAAAAAGGTTTAATGCTGTTTACCCTGCTGACCACTGCGTTTTCCGGCCTGGCACACGCCGACGACGCCGCGATCCGTCAGTCTCTGACGAAACTGGGCGTGCAGAGCACGGATATTCAACCCGCCCCGGTTGCCGGGATGAAAACGGTGCTGACCAACAGCGGCGTGCTGTATGTGACTGAAGATGGTAAACACATCATTCAGGGGCCAATGTACGATGTCAGCGGCGCGACGCCAGTCAACGTGACCAACCAGCTGCTGATGAAGCATCTGAACGCGCTGGAAAACGAAATGATCGTCTATAAGGCGCCGCAGGAAAAACACGTCATTACCGTCTTTACCGATATCACCTGCGGCTACTGCCACAAGCTGCATGAAGAGATGAAGGATTACAATGCGCTGGGCATTACCGTGCGCTATCTCGCCTTCCCGCGTCAGGGACTGGATAGTCAGGCCGAGCAGGATATGAAGTCAATCTGGTGCGCGCAAGACAAAGCCAAAGCGTTTGACGACGCGATGGCAGGCAAAGGCGTGAAAGCGGCGACCTGTGAGGTGAACATCGCGGATCACTATGCGCTGGGCGTGCAGTTTGGCGTAAGCGGTACACCGGCGATTGTGCTGAGCAACGGCTATGTCGTGCCAGGCTATCAGGGACCGAAAGAGATGAAAGCGTTTCTTGACGAGCACCAAAAACAGACCAGTGGTAAGTAATTCGCGTGAAACAACAGATACAACTTCGTCGGCGGGAAGTCGATGAGTCGGTAGAACTGCCTGCCGACCTTTCGCCGCTGCTACGTCGCCTGTATGCCAGCCGTGGCGTACGCAGTGCTCAGGATCTTGAGCGCAGCGTCAAAGGCATGCTGCCATGGCAGCAACTGAGTGGCGTCGAAAAAGCGGTCGAAATTCTCTATAACGCCTTTCGCGAGGGGACGCGCATCATTGTTGTCGGCGATTTCGATGCGGATGGGGCGACCAGTACCGCCCTGAGCGTGCTGGGTATGCGCGCTCTGGGCTGCGATAACATCAGCTACCTCGTGCCAAACCGCTTTGAGGATGGTTACGGCTTAAGTCCGGAAGTGGTCGATCAGGCCCATGCGCGTGGCGCGCAGCTGATCGTCACCGTCGATAACGGTATCTCTTCCCATGCCGGTGTGGATCACGCCAGGGCGCTGGGGATCCCGGTCGTGGTCACCGATCACCACCTGCCGGGCGAGACGCTGCCCGCCGCCGAAGCCATCATCAACCCGAATCTGCCCGATTGTGATTTCCCCTCGAAATCGCTGGCCGGTGTGGGCGTGGCGTTTTACCTGATGCTCGCCCTGCGCACCTTCCTGCGCGACAAAGGCTGGTTTGACGAACGCGGCATTGCGCCGCCAAACCTGGCGGATCTGCTCGATCTGGTCGCGCTGGGCACCGTGGCGGACGTGGTGCCGCTGGATGCCAACAACCGAATCCTCACCTGGCAGGGCTTAAGCCGCATTCGTGCCGGGAAATGCCGTCCGGGGATCAAAGCGTTGCTGGAAGTGTCCAACCGTGATGCGCAAAAACTCGCCGCCAGCGATTTAGGGTTTGCGCTTGGTCCGCGTCTGAATGCGGCGGGTCGGCTGGATGATATGTCCGTCGGCGTGGCGCTGCTGTTGTGCGATAACATTGGCGAAGCGCGGGTACTGGCCAACGAACTGGATGCGTTAAACCAGACCCGTAAAGAGATTGAACAGGGAATGCAGGCGGAAGCGCTGACCCTGTGCGAGAAGCTGGAACGCAGTCGCGAAACGCTGCCCGGAGGTCTGGCGATGTATCATCCTGAGTGGCATCAGGGGGTGGTCGGGATCCTCGCCTCGCGCATTAAAGAGCGTTTTCACCGCCCGGTGATCGCTTTCGCACCGGCTGGCGATGGCACGCTAAAAGGCTCCGGACGTTCCATTCAGGGACTGCACATGCGTGATGCGCTGGAGCGGCTGGATACGTTGCATCCGGGGTTGATGATTAAATTCGGCGGCCATGCGATGGCGGCGGGACTGTCGCTGGAAGAGGCAAAATTCGACCTGTTCCAGCAGCGTTTTGGCGAGCTGGTCACGGAATGGCTGGATCCCTCGCTGTTACAGGGGGAAGTGGTCTCTGACGGCCCGCTCAGCGCCGCGGAGATGACGATGGAGGTCGCGCAACTGCTGCGTGATGCCGGTCCGTGGGGGCAAATGTTCCCGGAACCGCTGTTTGACGGGCGTTTTCGCCTGCTTCAGCAGCGTCTGGTTGGCGAGCGACATTTGAAAGTGATGGTCGAACCCGTTGGCGGAGGACCGCTGTTAGACGGCATCGCCTTTAACGTCGACACTGCCTGCTGGCCGGATAACGGCGTGCGCGAAGTCGAGCTGGCCTACAAACTGGATATTAACGAATTTCGCGGCAACCGCAGTTTGCAGATCATCATCGATAATATCTGGCCCGTGTAATCTGACCAATTTCCCGTCACTATTCTCTATAAATAAGCGCGTGGATTGGGTACAATCCCGCTCTTATCACCGCATTTTGACAAGTCCAATAAAAGAAATCAGACCATGTTTGAAATTAATCCGGTAAAAAACCGCATTCAGGACCTCACGGAGCGCTCTGACGTTCTTAGGGGGTATCTTTGACTATGATGCCAAGAAAGAGCGTCTGGAAGAAGTAAACGCCGAGCTGGAACAGCCTGACGTCTGGAACGAACCCGAACGCGCACAGGCGCTGGGTAAGGAACGTTCCTCGCTTGAAGCGATTGTCGACACCCTCGACCAAATGTCTCAGGGTCTGGAAGATGTTTCCGGCCTGCTGGATCTGGCTGTAGAAGCCGACGACGAAGAAACCTTTAACGAAGCCGTTGCTGAACTCGATACGCTTGACGAAAAACTAGCGCAACTGGAGTTCCGCCGTATGTTCTCCGGCGAATATGACAGCGCCGATTGCTACCTCGATATCCAGGCCGGTTCCGGCGGTACTGAAGCGCAGGACTGGGCAAGCATGCTGGAGCGTATGTATTTGCGCTGGGCAGAAGCACGCGGCTTCAAGACCGAAATTATTGAAGAGTCAGAAGGGGAAGTGGCCGGGATCAAGTCCGTGACCATTAAGATTTCTGGCGAATATGCCTACGGCTGGCTGCGTACGGAAACCGGCGTTCACCGTCTGGTGCGTAAGAGCCCGTTCGACTCCGGTGGTCGTCGCCATACCTCGTTTAGCTCCGCGTTCGTTTACCCGGAAGTGGATGACGATATTGATATCGAAATCAACCCGGCGGACCTGCGTATCGACGTGTATCGCGCATCCGGTGCGGGCGGTCAGCACGTTAACCGTACGGAATCCGCGGTGCGTATTACCCACATCCCGACCGGGATTGTGACGCAGTGCCAGAACGACCGCTCCCAGCACAAGAACAAAGACCAGGCCATGAAGCAGATGAAAGCGAAGCTTTATGAACTGGAAATGCAGAAGAAAAACGCTGAGAAGCAGGCGATGGAAGACACTAAATCCGACATCGGCTGGGGAAGCCAGATCCGTTCTTACGTCCTTGATGACTCCCGCATTAAAGACTTGCGTACCGGGGTTGAAACCCGCAACACGCAGGCGGTGCTGGATGGCAGCCTGGATCAATTTATCGAAGCAAGTTTGAAAGCAGGGTTATGAGGAACCAACATGTCTGAACAACACGCACAGGGCGCTGACGCGGTAGCCGATCTTAATAACGAACTGAAAACGCGTCGTGAGAAACTGGCTGGCCTGCGTGAGCAGGGTATCGCCTTCCCGAACGATTTCCGTCGCGATCACACCTCAGACCAACTGCATACTGACTTCGATGCGAAAGAGAACGAAGAGCTGGAAGCGCTGAACATCGAGGTGTCCGTTGCAGGCCGCATGATGACCCGTCGTATCATGGGGAAAGCGTCCTTTGTGACGTTGCAGGACGTGGGTGGCCGCATTCAGCTGTACGTTGCCCGTGACGATCTGCCGGAAGGTGTTTACAACGAGCAGTTCAAAAAATGGGATCTCGGCGACATCCTCGGCGCCAAAGGAAAGCTGTTCAAAACCAAAACCGGCGAACTGTCTATCCATTGCACCGAATTGCGTCTGTTGACCAAAGCGCTGCGTCCGCTGCCGGATAAATTCCACGGTTTGCAGGATCAGGAAGCGCGTTATCGTCAGCGCTATCTGGATCTCATCTCTAACGATGAATCCCGCAACACCTTTAAAGTGCGTTCTCAGATCCTGGCAGGCATCCGCCAGTTCATGGTCGGTCGCGGCTTTATGGAAGTTGAGACCCCGATGATGCAGGTGATCCCAGGCGGCGCGTCTGCGCGTCCGTTTATCACCCATCACAATGCGCTGGATCTGGACATGTACCTGCGTATTGCGCCGGAACTGTACCTGAAGCGTCTGGTGGTTGGCGGCTTCGAGCGCGTATTCGAAATCAACCGTAACTTCCGTAACGAAGGGATCTCCGTGCGTCATAACCCAGAGTTCACCATGATGGAACTCTACATGGCCTATGCGGACTATAAAGATCTGATCGAACTGACCGAGTCTTTGTTCCGTACGCTGGCGCAGGACGTGTTGGGTAAAACGGAAGTGCCTTACGGCGATGAAGTGTTCGACTTCGGCAAACCGTTCGAAAAACTGACTATGCGCGAGGCTATCAAGAAATACCGTCCGGAAACGGAAATGGCTGAACTGGATAACTTCGACTCCGCCAAAGCGATCGCTGAATCTCTCGGTATCAAGGTCGAGAAGAGCTGGGGTCTGGGCCGTATCGTGACGGAAATTTTCGAAGAAGTGGCCGAAGCGCATCTGATTCAGCCGACGTTCATTACCGAATACCCGGCAGAAGTGTCTCCGCTGGCGCGTCGTAATGACGAGAACCCGGAAATCACCGATCGCTTTGAGTTCTTCATCGGCGGTCGTGAGATCGGTAACGGCTTTAGCGAGCTGAACGATGCGGAAGATCAGGCGCAGCGCTTCCAGGATCAGGTTGACGCGAAAGCGGCGGGCGACGACGAAGCGATGTTCTTCGACGAAGACTACGTCACCGCGCTGGAGCACGGTCTGCCGCCGACCGCGGGTCTGGGTATTGGTATCGACCGTATGGTGATGCTGTTCACCAACAGCCACACCATCCGTGATGTGATCCTGTTCCCGGCGATGCGTCCGGTCAAATAAGCTTCACGGCGACGGCTAATAAAAAACCCCGGCTGACATGCCGGGGTTTTTTATTTCTGACGGCTAAAGTTAAGGAGTGACGCTCGCGCCGTATCGTTTGACGCCTGCATCACCATCCACGGGCTGAAAGCCCACGGCGTCGCGTCAATTCCGCGTAAAACCTCCTCCAGATCGCTCCACTGATAATCCATCACTTCATCGCGATTGACCTGCAGTTCACTGGTCACCCGTGCTGCATAGACCGGGCAGACCTCATTCTCGACGATCCCACTGGGATCGGTCGCGCGATAGCGAAATGCCGGGTAGACGGGAGTCAGACTGGCAATCTCTACGCCCAGCTCATAACGACAGCGGCGGATAACAGCCTCTTCGTGACTTTCACCTTGTTGAGGGTGGCCGCAGACCGAGTTAGGGAAGGTGCGAATAAGTCCGAGATGTGAGATCATCGTGTTGTAACCTGAACCCAGAATGAGTAACCGGATGAGCCAGCAACTGACTTTTGCCGACAGTGAGTTTTCCAGTAAACGCCGCCAGACCCGCAAAGAAGTTTTCCTTGGCAGAATGGATGACTTGCTTCCCTGGGACAAATTACTTGGCGTTATCGAGCCTGTGTATCCCAAGGCCGGTAATGGTCGCAGGCCCTATCCGCTGGAAACCATGCTGCGTATTCACTGCATGCAGCAATGGTACAACCTGAGCGATGAGGCCATGGAAGATGCCCTCTATGAAATCGCCTCCATGCGCCAATTTGCTCGCCTGTCACTGGATAAAGCCATTCCAGACCGCACTACCATCATGAATTTCCGGCATTTGCTGGAGCAGCATGAACTGGCCCGCAAAATCTTCAGTACCGTTAATCACTGGCTAGCAGAGTGTGGCGTTCTAATGACCCAGGGCACCTTGGTGGATGCCACCATCATTCAAGCCCCCAGCTCTACCAAAAACAAACACAACAGCCGTGATGAAGACATGCACCAGACCAAGAAAGGTAACCAGTGGTACTTCGGCATGAAAGCGCACATTGGCGTGGACGCCAAAAGTGGCCTGACCCACAGTCTGGTGACCACGGCGGCTAACGAGCACGACCTCAATCAGGTTGGCAAGTTACTGCATGGCGATGAAGAATTTATCTCAGCCGATGCTGGTTATCAGGGGGCCGAAAAGCGCGATGAGCTCAGCGATGTCAGCGCAGACTGGCTTATCGCCAAGCGTCCCGGCAAAGTGAATGCATTGAAGCAACACCCGCGCAAGAACAAGCTGGCCATCCGTTACGAATACCTGAAAGCGAGTATCCGAGCGAAGGTTGAGCATCCATTTCGGATAGTAAAATGTCAGTTTGGTTTCGTCAAAGCCAGGTACAAGGGGCTGGCTAAAAATGACAGTCAACTGGCGATGTTATTCACCCTGGCGAACCTGGTTCGAGTTGACCAATTGATACGGGCACAGGCGAGATCTACCTGAAATGAGGAAATTAGCCTGAAACAGGGCCAAAATCAGCCACGAAGAGACGATTTTGGGCTGAAAATTGGAAAATTGAGCCACAGGACGTCGATAAAGGACGGTTTGGGGCGTCATATCGGGAGCTGCGGACCACTTAATCGCAACTTCC
>NZ_JAOWCD010000077.1:0-24763 GCF_030337175.1 Citrobacter sp. Ca225
CTGTTTCAAAGCCTACGATATTCGCGGCAGGCTGGGCGAAGAGCTGAATGAAGAGATTGCGTGGCGGATTGGTCGCGCTTACGGCGAATTTCTGAAGCCGAAAACCATTGTGCTGGGCGGCGACGTGCGTCTGACCAGTGAGGCGCTGAAGCTGGCGCTGGCAAAAGGGTTGCAGGATGCCGGCGTTGACGTGCTGGATATCGGCCTGTCAGGCACCGAAGAGATCTACTTCGCGACTTTCCACCTTGGCGTGGACGGCGGGATTGAAGTCACCGCCAGCCACAACCCGATGGACTACAACGGCATGAAGCTGGTGCGCGAAGGCGCTCGTCCCATCAGTGGCGATACCGGTCTGCGTGACGTGCAGCGTCTGGCCGAGGCCAACGACTTCCCGCCGGTGAACCCCGCGCAGCGCGGAAGCTATAAGCAAATCTCCCTGCGTGATGCCTATATCGACCATCTGTTCGGCTACATCAATGTTAAAAACCTCACCCCGCTGAAGCTGGTGATCAACTCCGGTAACGGCGCGGCAGGCCCGGTGGTGGACGCCATCGACGCGCGCTTTCAGGCGCTGGGCGTGCCGGTAGAATTGATCAAAGTGCATAACACCCCGGACGGCAACTTCCCGAACGGCATTCCTAATCCGCTGTTGCCGGAGTGTCGCGCCGATACCCGCAATGCGGTGATTGAACATGGCGCGGATATGGGGATTGCCTTTGACGGTGATTTCGACCGCTGCTTCCTGTTCGACGAGAAAGGCCAGTTCATTGAGGGTTACTACATTGTCGGCCTGCTGGCGGAAGCGTTCCTCGAAAAACAGCCGGGTGCCAAAATCATTCACGACCCGCGTCTGTCCTGGAACACGGTGGATGTGGTGAAAGCGGCGGGCGGCACGCCGGTGATGTCGAAAACCGGTCACGCTTTCATTAAAGAGCGGATGCGCCACGAAGACGCCATCTACGGCGGCGAGATGAGCGCCCACCACTATTTCCGTGATTTTGCTTACTGCGACAGCGGAATGATCCCGTGGTTGCTGGTGGCGGAACTGGTGTGTCTGAAGGGACAGTCACTGGGTGAACTGGTACGAGACCGGATGGCGGCATTCCCGGCGAGCGGCGAAATCAACAGCAAGCTGGAGGAACCGGCGGCAGCGATTTCTCGGGTGGAACAACACTTTGCCAGCGAGGCGCTGGCGGTGGACAGAACCGACGGGATCAGCATGTCGTTCGTCGACTGGCGTTTCAACCTGCGCTCCTCCAACACCGAACCGGTGGTACGCCTGAACGTGGAGTCACGCGGCGATATTCCGCTGATGGAAGCGCGAACGCGCACTCTGCTGGCGTTACTGAATCAGTAAGGTCAGATCTTCCCTTACTCGCTGGCGGGTAAGGGGCTAATAACAGGAACAACGATGACAAATCTAAAAAAGCGCGAACGGGCCAAAACCAATGCATCGTTAATCTCTATGGTGCAACGCTTTTCAGATATCACCATCATGTTTGGCGGGCTGTGGGTCGTCTGCGAAGTCAGTGGACTGCCTTTCCTGTATATGCACCTGTTGGTGGCGCTGATCACGTTGGTTGTTTTCCAGATGCTGGGTGGCATAACCGATTTCTATCGCTCATGGCGCGGCGTCAAAATTTCCACTGAACTGACTCTCCTGCTGCAAAACTGGACGCTGAGCCTCGTCTTTAGCGCCGGTCTGGTGGCATTCAATCAGGATTTCGATAACCGCCTCGCGGTCTGGCTGGCGTGGTATCTGCTGACCAGCGTCGGACTGGTCTTCTGCCGATCGTTTATTCGCATCGGTGCAGGATGGCTACGCAACCGTGGCTACAACACGCGTCGGGTGGCCGTCGCGGGCGATCTGCCTGCCGGACGGGCGCTGCTCGATAGCTTCCGCAACGAACCGTGGTTAGGTTTTGAGGTAGTTGGCGTTTATCACGATCCGAAACCGGGCGGCGTTACCTCTGACTGGGCAGGTAACCTCGAACAACTGGTTGAAGACGCGAAAGCGTCACGCATCCATAACGTCTACATTGCGATGGCGATGTGCGACGGCGCGCGGGTGAAAAAACTGGTGCGCGAACTGGCGGATACCACCTGTTCGGTGATTCTCATTCCGGACGTGTTTACCTTCAACATTCTGCATTCCCGCATCGAAGAGGTGAGTGGCGTGCCGGTGGTGCCGCTGTATGACACGCCGCTGTCGGGTATCAACCGTCTGCTTAAGCGTGCGGAAGATATCGTGCTGGCGTCGCTGATCCTGCTGCTGATCTCACCGGTGTTGTGCTGCATTGCGCTGGCGGTGAAGCTGAGTTCGCCGGGGCCGATCATCTTCCGTCAGACCCGTTATGGCATGGACGGTAAACCGATCAACGTGTGGAAATTCCGCTCAATGAAGGTGATGGAAAACGACAAGGTCGTCACACAGGCGACGCAGAACGATCCGCGCGTCACCCGAGTGGGGAATTTCCTGCGTCGTACCTCGCTGGATGAACTACCGCAGTTTATTAATGTGCTGACCGGTGGCATGTCTATCGTCGGGCCGCGTCCGCATGCGGTGGCGCATAACGAACAGTATCGTCAACTGATTGAAGGCTACATGCTACGCCACAAGGTGAAGCCGGGGATCACCGGTTGGGCGCAAATCAACGGCTGGCGCGGTGAAACTGACACGCTGGAGAAAATGGAAAAACGCGTGGAGTACGATCTGGAGTACATCCGCGAGTGGAGCGTGTGGTTCGACATCAAGATCGTTTTTCTGACGGTGTTTAAGGGCTTTGTTAACAAAGCGGCGTACTGAGGAACGGTCATGAGCTTACGTGAAAAAACCATCAGCGGCGCGAAGTGGTCGGCGATTGCCACGGTGATCATTATCAGCCTTGGGCTTATCCAGATGACGGTACTGGCGCGGATCGTCGATAACCACCAGTTCGGCCTGCTGACCGTGTCGCTGGTGATCATTGCGCTGGCCGATACGCTGTCTGACTTCGGTATTGCCAACTCCATTATTCAGCGCAAGGCGATAAGCCATCTTGAGCTGACCACGCTGTACTGGCTGAACGTCGGGTTGGGAATCATCGTCTGTGTGGCGGTCTTCCTGCTTAGCGATGTGATTAGCAATGTGCTGCATAACCCGGATCTGGCGCCGCTGATTAAAACGCTGTCGCTGGCGTTTGTGGTGATCCCGCACGGGCAGCAGTTCCGCGCGCTGATGCAGAAAGAGCTGGAGTTCAACAAGATTGGGATGATTGAAACCAGCGCTGTACTGGCAGGCTTTACGTTTACCGTTGTCAGCGCGCATTTCTGGCCGCTGGCGATGACGGCCATACTCGGTTACCTGGTAAATAGCGCGGTGCGCACGCTGTTGTTTGGCTATTTTGGCCGCAAGATCTACCGTCCGGGTCTGCACTTTTCGCTGGCGTCCGTTTCGTCGAATTTGCGCTTTGGTGCGTGGCTGACGGCGGACAGCATCATCAACTACGTCAACACCAACCTTTCCACGCTAGTGCTGGCGCGTATTCTCGGGGCCGGCGTCGCAGGGGGCTATAACCTGGCGTATAACGTGGCAGTGGTGCCGCCGATGAAGCTCAACCCCATCATCACCCGCGTGCTGTTTCCGGCATTTGCCAAAATTCAGGACGACACCCAGAAGCTGCGCGTGAACTTCTACAAACTGCTTTCCGTGGTGGGCATTATCAACTTCCCGGCATTGCTGGGCCTGATGGTGGTTGCTAATAATTTTGTGCCGTTGGTCTTTGGCGAGAAGTGGAACAGCATCATTCCTGTGCTGCAACTGCTGTGCGTGGTGGGGTTGCTGCGCTCGGTTGGTAATCCGATTGGTTCGCTGCTCATGGCGAAAGCGCGGGTAGACATCAGCTTTAAATTCAATGTGTTTAAAACGTTCCTGTTCATCCCGGCGATTATTGTCGGCGGGCAGATGGCGGGCGCAATTGGTGTGACGCTGGGCTTCCTGCTGGTGCAAATTATCAACACCATTCTGAGCTACTTCGTGATGATCAAACCGGTGCTGGGTTCCAGCTATCGTCAGTACATTCTGAGCCTGTGGCTGCCGTTCTATCTCTCATTGCCGACGCTGGCGGTGAGCTACGGTCTGGGTATCGCGTTACAGGGACATCTGTCGCTCGGTGTGCTGCTGGCGACGCAGATTGCCGCCGGTGCGCTGGCGTTCGCGGTGATGATCGTGCTCTCACGCCATCCGCTGGTGGTGGAGATGAAGCGCCAGTTTTGTCGCAGTGAAAAAATGAAAACCTTGCTTCGTGCAGGATAAGTTTTGCCGGATGGCAACGATTTTAAGAGGGTGAAATGAAATTATTGATTCTGGGCAACCATACCTGCGGCAACCGTGGCGACAGTGCGATTTTACGTGGTCTGCTGGACGCCATTCACCGCCTCGAACCTGACGCGGAAGTGGATGTGATGAGCCGCTACCCGGTGAGTTCGTCCTGGCTTTTGAATCGCCCGGTGATGGGCGATCCGCTCTTTTTACAGATGAAACAGCACAACAGCGCGGCTGGCGTAGTGGGGCGGGTGAAAAAAATCCTCCGTCGTCGCTATCAGCATCAGGTGCTGCTTTCCCGCGTTACTGATACCGGCAAGCTGCGTAATATCGCGATTGCTCAGGGTTTTACCGATTTCGTGCGTTTGCTTGCGGGTTATGACGCTATCGTTCAGGTGGGTGGTTCGTTCTTCGTCGACTTGTACGGTGTTCCGCAGTTTGAACACGCGCTGTGTACCTTTATGGCGAAAAAACCACTGTACATGGTCGGTCACAGCGTCGGTCCGTTCCAGGATCCGCAATTTAATCAACTGGCTAACTATGTTTTCGGCCACTGTGATGCACTGATCCTGCGGGAGTCAGTCAGCCTGGAGCTGATGAAACGCAGTGACATCACCACTGAAAAAGTGGAGCACGGCGTGGATACCGCCTGGTTGGTGGATCATCACGATGAAGATTTTACGCCGGGCTATGCCGTTCAACACTGGCTGAGCGTAGCGGCGCAGCAGAAAACGGTGGCAATTACCCTGCGAGAACTGGCGCCGTTTGATAAACGCCTGGGCACCACGCAGGAGGCTTATGAGAAAGCCTTCGCTGGTGTGGTCAACCGCATTCTGGATGAGGGCTATCAGGTTATCGCACTGTCTACCTGTACCGGCATTGACAGCTATAACAAAGATGACCGCATGGTGGCGCTGAATCTGCGCCAGTACGTCAGCGACCCGACGCGTTACCACGTGGTGATGGATGAACTCAATGATCTGGAGATGGGCAAGATCCTCGGCGCATGCGACCTGACGGTTGGCACACGCCTGCATTCCGCCATTATCTCGATGAACTTCGCGACGCCTGCTATTGCG
The DNA here is from genome assembly GCF_030337175.1 of Citrobacter sp. Ca225. Taxonomy (NCBI): domain Bacteria; kingdom Pseudomonadati; phylum Pseudomonadota; class Gammaproteobacteria; order Enterobacterales; family Enterobacteriaceae; genus Citrobacter; species Citrobacter sp. Ca225. Next base: position 5,383 of record NZ_JAOWCD010000077.1, read on the forward strand.
ATTAATTACGAGCACAAATCGGCGGGCATCATGCAGCAACTGGGGATGCCGGAGATGGCGATAGATATCCGTCATCTGCTGGATGGCAGTCTGCAAGCGATGGTGGCGGATACGCTCGGACAGTTGCCGCAGATCAATGAGCGTCTTGCGCAGGCGGTGCGTCGCGAGCGTGAACAGGGATACCGTATGGTGGAGTCGGTGTTAACGCGCATCGGGGAGGGGAAATGAAGGTCAGCTTTTTTCTACTGAAATTTCCGCTGTCGTCGGAAACCTTCGTCCTCAACCAGATTACCGCGTTTATCGACATGGGTTTTGACGTTGAGATTGTCGCCCTGCAAAAAGGTGACACGCAAAATACGCATGCCGCCTGGGAAAAATATGGCCTGGCGGCCAGAACGCGCTGGCTACAGGACGAGCCGCCGGGACGTCTGGCAAAGCTGCGCACTCGGGCAGTGAAAACGCTGTCAGGACTGCACCGGGCGACGACGTGGAAATCCCTCAACTTCTCTCGCTACGGCGATGAATCACGTAACCTGATCCTCTCATCAATCTGTGCGCAGATAAGTCAACCCCTGCGTGCGGATGTCTTTATCGCCCACTTTGGTCCGGCGGGCGTAACGGCGGCGAAGCTGCGTGAGCTGGGCGTTATTCAGGGCAAGATTGCGACGATTTTTCACGGTATTGATATTTCCAGTCGGGAAGTTCTTAACCATTACACGCCGGAGTACCAGCAACTGTTCCGTCGTGGCGATCTGATGTTGCCGATTAGCGATCTCTGGGCTGGAAGGCTGAAAAGCATGGGCTGTCCGCCGGAGAAGATTGCCGTTTCACGGATGGGCGTGGATATGACGCGCTTTACGCACCGGCCAGTGAAAGCACCCGGTACGCCGCTGGAGATTATCTCTGTTGCGCGACTGACTGAGAAAAAAGGACTGCATGTGGCGATAGAGGCCTGCCGCCAGTTGAAGGAGCAGGGTGTGGCGTTTCGTTATCGCATTCTGGGTATGGGTCCCTGGGAGCGGCGATTGCGCACGTTGATTGAGCAGTATCAGCTCGATGATGTGATTGAGATGCCGGGATTTAAGCCCAGCCATGAAGTGAAAACGATGCTGGATAACGCGGATGTCTTTCTGTTGCCGTCGATTACCGGCACGGATGGCGACATGGAAGGCATTCCCGTTGCGTTGATGGAAGCGATGGCGGTGGGGATCCCGGTGGTCTCTACCGTTCACAGTGGGATCCCGGAGCTGGTGGATGCCGGGGAATCCGGCTGGCTGGTACCGGAAAACGACGCCCATGCGCTGGCGCAACAGCTCGCGTTGTTCAGCCAACTTGATCACCAGACGCTGGAACCCATCATCCAGCGCGCGCGTGAAAAAGTTGAACATGATTTTAATCAGCAGGTGATCAATCGTCAGTTGGCCAGCCTGCTGCAAACGATGTAAACCGAGGTTGTATGCCAGAGAAAACACTCTCCCGACGTACCTTCCTGACGGCAAGCTCCGCGCTTGCCGTACTTCCTGTCCTCCATTCACCTTTTGCCCGCGCTGTTGCGTCCCGCAAAACCGTCACTATTCAGGATTACAATGCGAAAGACTGGATTGCCTCCTTTCGACAGGCCTTCAGCGACGCAGAGACCGTGGTGGTGCCAGCGGGACTGGTGTGCGAGAACATCAATACCGGCATTTTTATCCCCCCGGGAAAAACGCTGCATGTGCTGGGCCGCCTGAGCGGTAATGGGCGTGGTCGCTTTGTGTTGCAGGAGGGATGTCAGGTCACTGGCGAGAAGGGGGGGAGCCTGCACAATATTACGCTGGATGTACGCGGTTCCGATTGTGTGATTAACGGCCTTGCGATGAGCGGTTTTGGGCCGGTGACGCAGATTTATATTGGTGGGAAAAAGCCGCGCGTGATGCGCAATCTGGTCATCGATAATCTCACCGTGACCCAGGCCAACTATGCGATTCTGCGTCAGGGATTCCACAATCAGGTCGATGGCGCGCGTATTACCCACTGCCGTTTCAGCGACTTGCAGGGTGACGCCATCGAATGGAATGTCGCTATTAACGATCGCAATATCCTGATTTCTGACCACGTCATTGAACGGATCAACTGTACCAACGGCAAGATTAACTGGGGGATTGGCATTGGGCTTGCGGGGAGCACCTACGACAACACCTATCCGGAGCAGCAGACGGTTAAAAATTTTGTGGTCGCCAACATTACCGGATCAGATTGTCGGCAACTGGTGCATGTCGAGAACGGCAAACATTTTGTGATTCGCAATGTGAAGGCGAAGAACATCACCCCGGATTTCAGCAAGAAGGCCGGCATCGACAATGCGACGGTTGCCATTTACGGTTGCGATAATTTTGTGATTGATAATGTCGATATGGTTAACAGTGCCGGGATGCTCATTGGCTATGGCGTGGTCAAAGGGAAATATCTCTCCATCCCGCAAAATTTCAAACTCAACCATATCTCCCTTGATAACACGCAGCTTGAATATAAATTGCGCGGCATTCAAATATCGTCGGGTAATGCCACCTCCTTCGTTGCACTGACTAATATCGAGATGAAACGCGCGACGCTGGAGTTGCATAATCAGCCGCAGCATCTTTTTCTGCGCAATATCAAGGTGATGCAAGAGTCAGCAACGGGACCGGCGCTGAAGATGCACTTTGATCTGCGCAAAGACGTGCGCGGTAAGTTTATGGCGAAAGACGACACGCTGCTGTCGTTGGCAAACGTACATGCGGTGAATGAGAAGGGGCAAAGCTCAGTGGATATAGACCGCATAAACCATCATGTGGTGAACGTTGATGCGATCAACTTCCGCTTACCGGAGGGGAGGGGGTGAATTTGCGACCATTCCTGGCGAAATCGGTCCATACTTAAGATTATGGCTACTGCAATTTATCAGTGACCGGCGTAGCATCAGTGACAAAGCAGCGATGATTTCCTCTAACTAATTCATGCTGGCTAAAACGAGTCAAAAGGCTATAATTCAGCAACCATTTTACAGGTGGATGAAATAATGAGTAATTTGAAAGCAGTTATACCGGTAGCGGGTCTGGGTATGCACATGTTGCCTGCCACCAAGGCAATTCCCAAAGAGATGCTGCCGATCGTCGACAAACCCATGATTCAGTATATCGTTGACGAAATCGTAGCTGCAGGGATCAAAGAAATCCTCCTGGTCACACACGCGTCTAAAAACGCCGTTGAGAACCATTTCGACACCTCTTATGAACTTGAGTCACTCCTTGAGCAACGCGTGAAGCGTCAGTTGCTGGCGGAAGTGCAGTCCATTTGTCCTCCGGGCGTGACCATTATGAACGTGCGCCAGGCGCAGCCGCTGGGGCTGGGTCACTCCATTCTTTGCGCGCGTCCGGCGATTGGCGATAATCCTTTTGTGGTGGTATTGCCTGATATCGTTATTGATACCGCCAGTGCCGATCCGCTGCGCTATAACCTTGCGGCAATGGTTGCGCGTTTTGAAGAAACTGGCCGTAGTCAGGTTCTGGCGAAACGTATGCCGGGTGACCTTTCCGAGTACTCCGTCATCCAGACGAAAGATCCGCTGGATAATGAAGGCAAGGTGAGTCGCATTGTTGAGTTTATTGAGAAACCGGATCAGCCGCAAACGCTGGATTCCGATCTGATGGCGGTAGGGCGTTATGTCCTCTCAGCGGATATCTGGGCCGAACTCGAAAGAACCGAACCGGGCGCCTGGGGCCGTATCCAGTTGACCGATGCAATTGCAGCACTGGCGAAAAAACAATCCGTTGACGCCATGCTAATGACCGGCGACAGCTACGACTGCGGTAAAAAATTGGGCTACATGCAGGCGTTTGTGAAGTACGGACTGCGCAATCTGAAAGAAGGGGCGAAGTTCCGTAAAGGCATTGAGAAACTACTCAGCGAGTAAGTTTAAAAAATAGACGTCCCGCTAGGGCGTAAAAACAAATAACGGTAGTCAACATTCGACGCGGTGATGCAGATATGCCCGGAATGTTGCTACCGTTTTTTCATTTTCGAAAAATATTTATGATTTCATTGAGTTAACTACAAAATTTAGCACCGCTTTTTATAAGATTTCTTCTTGTTTCTGACATCAATTGGTAAGACAATTAGGGTTTGAGTTTTGGGGCTTTGCGGCAGAGAAAGCAGAGCTCAACACGTCTGTGAGAGTACGCAGTGCACTGGTAGCTGTAAAGCCAGGGGCGGTAGCGTGCCTCACATTACGTATTATGTAAGCTTAAATCGGCATTTTAATGCTGATATCATCGAATATCTGGATTAATAAAAGTGAAAATACTTGTTACCGGTGGGGCAGGTTTTATTGGATCTGCTGTCGTTCGGCATATTATAAATAATACTCAAGACAGCGTAATTAATGTCGATAAATTAACGTACGCAGGTAACCTCGAGTCACTGACTGAAATTGAGAATAGCGAGCGTTATTCATTCGAACATGCTGATATTTGTGATTCAAATGTAGTGGCGCGTATTTTTGAAACTCATCAACCGGATGCCGTCATGCATCTTGCTGCTGAGAGCCATGTGGATCGTTCCATTACCGGCCCTGCAGCATTTATTGAAACGAATATCGTTGGCACCTATATTCTTCTCGAAGCGGCTCGCCGGTATTGGTCCGGGTTGGACGATGTAAAAAAAGCTAAATTCCGTTTTCATCACATTTCTACTGACGAAGTCTATGGCGACCTGCCTCATCCGGATGAAGTAGCGCAGGGGAGTATTCTTCCTCTCTTTACTGAACAAACCGCCTATGCGCCGAGTAGCCCGTATTCGGCTTCAAAAGCCTCCAGCGACCATCTTGTTCGCGCCTGGTTGCGTACATACGGTCTACCGACAATGGTGACAAATTGTTCGAATAACTATGGCCCATACCACTTCCCTGAAAAGTTGATTCCCTTGGTTATTCTCAATGCTCTCGAAGGAAAATCGTTGCCTATTTATGGTAAAGGCGATCAGATTCGTGACTGGCTCTATGTTGAAGATCATGCCCGTGCGTTATATACCGTGGTGACGAAAGGAATCCCTGGTGAGACCTACAACATCGGTGGCCATAACGAGAAGAAAAATATCGATGTTGTGCATACCATCTGTGACTTGTTGGATGAGATCGTACCTAAAACGGCGTCATACCGAGAGCAAATCGCCTATGTTGCCGATCGTCCAGGCCATGACCGTCGGTACGCGATCGATGCGGATAAAATCAGCCGTGAACTCGGTTGGAAACCGCAAGAGACGTTCGAAAGTGGGATTCGAAAAACGGTTGAATGGTATCTGGCAAACACCTCATGGGTTGAAAATATCAAAAGTGGGGCGTACCAAACCTGGATTGAGCAGAACTATGGGGAACGCCAGTAATGAACATTCTTTTGTTTGGCAAAACAGGGCAGGTCGGTTGGGAATTACAACGCTCGCTTGCTCCGCTTGGTAATGTGATTGCGCTGGATGTCCATTCAACGGATTACTGTGGAGATTTCAGCAATCCTCAGGGGGTTGCTGAAACGGTCCGTCGCATTCGACCAGACGTTATCGTAAACGCAGCAGCCCATACGGCAGTGGACAAAGCTGAATCTGAAATTGAATTTGCTCAATTGCTCAATGCAATCAGCGTTGAAGCTATTGCTAAAGAAGCCGCTGAAGTAGGGGCATGGGTCGTTCATTATTCGACAGATTACGTTTTCCCCGGGACAGGGACGACGGCCTGGAGAGAAACGGATGAAACATCACCATTGAATGTCTATGGCGAGACTAAACTTGCTGGTGAAAAGGCTCTGCAGCAACATTGTCAAAAGCATCTGATATTCAGGACCAGCTGGGTTTATGCGGGTAAAGGGAATAATTTTGCGAAGACCATGCTGCGTCTGGCAAAAGATCGTACAGAGATGTCCGTTATCAACGATCAGTATGGCGCGCCGACAGGGGCTGAGTTGCTTGCTGATTGTACAGCACATGCTATTCGTGTCGCGCTGAACAAACCTGATGTCGCTGGCCTCTATCACTTAGTGGCTGGTGGCACGACGACCTGGTATGACTTCGCCTCTCTGGTTTTTGCTGAAGCTCGCAATGCAGGTATTGACTTAGCGCTGACTGATCTTAAGGCTGTTCCAACCAGCGCTTACCCTACACCCGCGCGCCGCCCAGGCAACTCACGATTAAATACTGAAAAATTTCAGCATAATTTTGGCCTTGTCTTGCCGCAGTGGGAAAATGGTGTCAAACGTATGTTAAATGAGTTGTTTACAATTACAGCTATCTGATTCTGGTTTTAATGCCCGCAACAGGGCATTTTGTATTTAAGAGATAATGATATGAAAACGCGTAAAGGGATTATTCTTGCCGGCGGTTCCGGCACTCGTTTGTACCCTGTGACGATGGCAGTGAGTAAACAATTACTGCCCATTTATGATAAGCCGATGATTTACTACCCGCTGTCGACACTGATGCTGGCGGGAATTCGGGATATTCTTATTATCAGCACCCCGCAGGATACACCGCGCTTTGAGCAGTTACTCGGTGACGGAAGCCAGTGGGGGCTTAACCTTCAATATAAAGTTCAGCCAAGTCCGGATGGGTTAGCCCAGGCCTTTATTATTGGTGAAGAGTTCATCGGTAATGATGATTGTGCATTAGTGCTCGGCGATAACATCTTTTATGGACATGATTTACCAAAACTAATGGATACTGCCGTTAATAAAGAAAATGGGGCTACGGTATTCGCATACCATGTGAACGATCCTGAACGCTACGGTGTAGTTGAGTTTGATAAGAATGGGACCGCGGTTAGTCTGGAAGAGAAACCCCAGGAACCCAAAAGTAACTATGCCGTGACAGGTCTTTATTTTTACGACAATAGCGTCGTTGATATGGCAAAGAATCTCAAGCCTTCGGCGCGTGGTGAACTGGAAATCACGGATATTAACCGTATCTATATGGAACAAGGGCGTCTGTCTGTCGCCATGATGGGGCGCGGGTATGCATGGTTGGATACGGGGACGCATCAAAGTTTGATTGAGGCCAGTAACTTTATTGCTACGATTGAAGAGCGACAGGGGCTGAAAGTATCGTGTCCGGAAGAGATTGCTTTTAGAAAAGGTTTTATAGATACAGAGCAAGTTAAAACTTTAGCAAAACCATTGATAAAAAATGATTATGGTCAGTACTTGCTGAATATTATTAAAGGCTATTAATGATGAATATTATAAGAACTGAAATCCCTGATGTCCTTATTCTAGAACCAAAGGTCTATGGCGACGAGCGTGGATTTTTCTTTGAAAGTTTTAACCAAGCAATCTTTGAAGAAATAATAGGTGATAAAGTCAATTTTGTGCAAGATAACCATTCAAAGTCCTTCAAAGGTGTAGTTAGAGGGCTTCATTATCAAATCTCCCCTTTTTCGCAGGCAAAACTGGTCCGCTGCATTGCCGGTGAAGTATTTGATGTAGCGGTAGATATAAGGCCACAGTCTTTAACATTTGGGCGATGGGTTGGCGTTATTCTTTCTGCTGAAAATAAAAAACAACTTTGGATTCCTAGTGGATTTGCGCATGGTTTTATGGTACTAAGTGATTCAGCTGAGTTTGCATATAAAACAAATAATTATTACTCTCCGCAATGTGAAAGGTGTATTAAATGGGATGACAAAGAGCTTAATATAAAGTGGCCTTCAGATAGAGGAAGATATATTATATCCACAAAGGATCAAAATGGTGATTCGTTTAAATGCTTTAAAAAACTAAACGGCATATAAACTTGAAAAGAAAGGCCGTTCAACATTGATATAACATATGTCATAACTTAAATATAAGAACTAGTTGATATTGTCATATCCATTTATATTGTAAATTCTAAAACATAGAATAGATAATGAAATCAAATGCAATTTTTTCATTAGCCACAACGCTGTGTAAGATGTTGTCAGTGCTTCTATTCCTAGCGATTTTGTCGCACTCTATTTCAAGGGAACACTATAATATTATAGTTACAGCACTATTTTTCTCTCAGCTATCATCGATCTTAATAGATGGAGGAGTGAATAATGAAGTGCTCTCAATGTGCAATAATAACGTTACAGAAAATTCTGAGTGGTATAATAGATTAGCGATCAATGGGGCAGTTAGATTAATTTTATATCTCTTATGTGCTTTGTTACTAGCTATTTATTACATTTATATTGATGATTGGTGTAGTGGGCTTATATTTTTTGCAAGTTATATGTCTGGTGCGTTTACATTAATTATTGAGACATATTCAGTGAAACTTAAAACAGAACTCAAATATAGCTATGATTTTAAGTTGACATTAATGGTAAATGTATTGATATTATTATTTTCTATTATTGTTTATTTCTATCCACAGTTTTTAATTTTATGCCTTTTGATTCCTCGGTTATTATCATTAGCAATATATAAAAAATCGCTGCTAATATTAAAAGTATTAGATAAGATTGACTTCGTAAAATTAAAAGATAACTATATTAAAAGAAAATATTATTCAGTAGATTCTATCGCGACAAGCATTAACTTGCAGTTAGACTCAATATTTTTATTGTTTCTCTTTGGGAAAGATTCATATGCGTTATATCAACCGCTGAATAAACTATATTCATCATGCATAGGATTATCATCTGCGGTTTCAGCATATGCAATTCCAAACGCTCATCTAGCCGTAAGTAAAAAAAATAAATTATATATACTTGTCAGTTTTTTTACATTTGCAGCTCTTATTATTTCTTTAGGATACTATCTATTTTCAGGATTACTTGTTTCTAAAATGTTCGGAAGTAATTTTTCCATTAGCCCAGAAATAATTGAGCTGTTTGTTGTTTTAATTTTTCTCAGATATTTATGTGCATCATTTGGTTCATATCTAATGATCTCAGGAGAACAAAAAATAAGGTCAATAATTAATTTTATTATAACATCATTCTGTCTACCTTTTATGTTCCTGGCACAAGATTACACAAATATATTGATGATCGTTATTGTAGGTCAAATGCTCATTACCTGTTTATATATCCTAAAGATTAAAAAGAAGGAGTTATGTAGCACATGACGAATAAATTTATCAGGATCATTGGTAAGGTTCTTTGCCGTATACTTATCAGATATAACCAATTTGAAAGTTCTCTTTTAAGACGTCTCTATAAACGGTTATACGGTATTGATGTTGGGATGTATAGCTATGGATGTTTTGATTACAAAAAAATACCTCCAGGTACTATAATAGGAAGATATTGTTCCTTTGCTCCAACTGCAATTATTTTTGGAAGAAATCATGGGATCCAGTACTTATCATCGCACCCCTATCTCTATAATTCTAGTTTGGGAATCGTTGAGCAAGACACAATTACTATTTCATCGCGTATAATTGAAGATGATGTATGGTTTGGACACAACAGTATAATTTCACCATCGGTAAAATATATTGGAAGAGGTGCAGTAATTGCTGCGGGTTCTGTCGTCACTACAGATATCCCTCGATATGCAATAGTAGCAGGTGTTCCAGCAAAAGTGAAAAAATTCAGATTTGATAAGGGTGTTATTGATAAAATAGAGGACAGTCAGTGGTGGCTAAAATCCAAAGATGAATTGAAGCAAATGATGGACAATAACAGAGAATTTGTTTTTTCACCAGGGCGTATTAATGAAAACAATTAAAGTATGTTTGGCATGGCATAATATTAATTCAAATAATTATGGGGTAAGTGCACTTGCAATAGCTCAGGTGGCTTTGCTGGTTGAAGCAGCAAAACGTGCAAATGTGAATATCGAAATAGAGACTCTGGGTACTCCATTTGTAAATGAATTAACGATAAAAGAAGAAGTGGAAAAAAGGTTAAGTATTAAGTTGACACATAAGGATTTTTCACTTAAAAATTTTGTACTCAGCTTGGCTAAATTTAATTCTTCAGTTTTGTCTCTATTTAAAAAATACGACATAGTGATGGATATAGGTGAGGGTGATAGCTTTACTGATATCTATGGAATTAAACGTTTTACTATAATGGTTTTGACTAAATATCTAGCATTGAGAACTAAGAAAAAAATTGTGTTATCGCCGCAAACAATTGGACCATTTAATAATAAAATTTCGTATCTTGTTTCGCGCTATTTGATGTCAAAATGTGATGCTGTTTTTTCCCGTGACTATAAAACTACTCAATTTGTGCGTGATATGGGAATTGAGTGTGTGGAAGTCTCTGATGTTGCATTTACTTTACCGTATGATCGCTTGCCAAAATTGGAAAATAGCGTCGGTATAAATATATCTGGTCTTCTTTGGAATGGCGGATATTCAGGTAATAACCAATTTGGTCTAACAGTTGATTATCAAAAATTCGTGAAACAAGCGATCCAAAATTTTAGAGCTAGAGGGAAAAGCGTACATTTAGTTGCTCATGTTATTGCAAATCATATTCCTGTTGAAGACGACTATCGCGTGTGTGTTCAAATTAAGAAAATGTTCGACGAAGATGAAGGTGTTGTTTTAGGTCCAAAATTTACTTCACCAATTCAGGCAAAGAGCTATATAAGTCAGTTGGACTTTTTCGCTGGTTCCCGCATGCATGCGACAATAGCTTCCCTTTCTGCAGGTGTTGTCACTATACCTATTGCTTACAGTCGGAAATTTTCCGGTGTATTTGGAAGTTTGGAGTATCCATTCACATTAGATGCATATTCTCTTGATACTGAAGGGTTACTCAATCAATTGTTTGAATATTATGATCACCAATTTCAGGTGATGCGCTCATCAATGGCTAATGCTCGTAATATAGCATTGCAACGAAATGAAAAATATATTGACTATCTGCAGGAACTACTCCGCCATGAATAATATATCCCAAGTTATTAAGTCCGGAATGTGCGCAGGTTGTGGTTTTTGCGCTGAAAATCCAGAGAAAATGAAGATAGATAATCAAGGATATTTTCGACCGATATCATTTATTGATGACGAACTATCACTGCATGTATGTCCAGGTCGGGGTGTTTCCCATAATAATACCGATATAGACTATCATCTATTATGGGGGCCTATCGTTAGTTGTGAAGTTGGATATGCAAATAACCCCGATGTTCGACGTTTGGGATCTTCTGGTGGTGTATTGACGGCTCTGTTGTGTTATTTAATTGAAACAAGCAAAGTCGATGCTGTAATACAGGTTGGTGTATCAAAGGATTATCCAATCCGAAATGAAACGAATATACTCTCAAGCAAAGATGATATCATAAGTTGCGCAGGTTCACGCTATTCTCCTTCATCTCCTCTTACGGTGATAAGATCATTGCTTGATAATGGCAAGCGTTATGCAATTATAGGTAAACCATGTGACATAGCTTCCATGCGTACTTTAGTAAATGAAACACCAAAATACCGTGAGCAGTTTCCATATTTATTATCATTCATGTGTGCTGGTGTTCCCAGTGAAGAGGGAACAAAGCAAGTATTGAAAAAATGGAATCTGAAACCGGAGCAGCTAATATCTTTTCGCTATCGAGGGGATGGTTGGCCAGGACTAACTAAAGCCGTCGCGACTACTGGTGAGGAATTTACAATGACTTATAATGAATCATGGGGCTCTATACTTAATCGATATTTGCAACCAAGATGTAAATTATGTGGTGATGGAATCGGTGAAGCAGCTGATGTTGTATGCGGTGATGCTTGGCATGCGTCGTCTAATGGCTATCCTAGTTTTGATGAAGAAGCAGGGCGTAGCTTAACAATTGCACGAACTCAAACAGGTCGGCAACTCCTTGATCAAGCCATGGCTGCGAAAGCAGTTACACTTACAAACTATAATATTACAGAACTTCAGCAGATTCAACCATATCAGGCTAATCGAAAACAGACGACACAGGTAAGACGTTTGGCGGTAATGTTATTGGGCGGTAAAGTTCCCAGTTACAAAGGGTATCATCTTGGTAAACTACTATTGCGGACACCTTTTAAATTAACGATTAAGGCATTTAGTGGGACGTTGATCCGTAAATTACGTGGACGTATTTGACAAAGGTGTCATTCGAAGCATTTATTTCACGATGTCATTTATTATTGGTGCTGATTTATATGGGGCCCACGTTTGTCAATTTTATAAAAAAATGTATTATCTTCAAGCTGTCTGGATGCAAAATGATAAAAGTAAATATTATTATAGCACTGTATTATCCACAATATTATACTAAGGTACGAAAAACTATTCTCTCAGTTTTTAGTAATTTTGATTATTTCTTGGTGTTTGTTGATAATAGCGGGAAAATGATTCCTGATATAGAAGCTGATAGTAAGGTGAGATGGCTGCCGGGAAGCAATCTAGCAGGTGAGTTTTCGGCGTGGGATGAAGGTTATAGTTATTTAAATGAACAATATGATATCCGAGAAAATGATGTGATAGTATTTATAAATGATACTTTTTGTCATCATAGGTTTTTCACTAGATATGATGAAGCATTATATAAAAAAGTTCTACTAGAATGTCATGATAATTGTGTATATGGAGAACTAAATAGTACAGGTGAATATTTTGGTATCAATGATCTTAATTTTTCCTCATGGATATCATCTTACATTTTTCTTGGTACAAAAAATAGTATTGACAAAATTATCCCTCTCAACAAAGTACCGAGCATAAGTGTCGAAAATGCGGTAATAATCGAGAAGAATTTGATTCTTGGTAAAGTTAATATTCCAACATTTACAAAAACATTGAATTCACATCTGACTAATTGGTTATTTCCGAAGGATGGCAAAGGTTGGTACCGTGCAAGGGATGTTACTCAAAGTGCTCTGCACTTCAAGCTTAACGCTATAATAAATGAGAAATTACTTACTTTTAGCATATTGGATAATAACATGATGTTAGCTAATATTTATAATAGTAAAATCAGTCGTATATATAATTCAGCTCGAAACAAACTTTATTTAGTTTGTAAGCAAAACAACTTGATTAGGTAGCATGATGTATTCAAATGAATTAAATAATAATAATCGAATAAATCATATTGGCACATCACTTTTTGGACTGCTAATTATATTTCTTGCTGCAGTTATAAATGATCTTCCCATTCAAATATATCTTGGAACATTGGGTTCTAGTCCTGTATGGTTAGTATCACTCTTTAGTTTTATAATTATTATTATACAGTGTGGCTTCAGGTTACACTTAGATGAACTAAGTAAGAGCTTTTTGGTTTACTATCTTCTTACACTGACAATTTCTTCCCTTCAATGTATTTGGTATTATTTTGTTGAAGGAGTTATTATAAATAAATTCGGTGGGATTATTTTTAGCAAATTGCTATTCGCGTCATCATATTATCTTTTTTATTTTCTTTTTATTTATAGCGCTATTTATTTTTCAAGAGCATTAAAGGCATCGCAGTTTAAGAAATGCATTTTATCAATCACATTTCTGTTGATTACAGTGCTCTGTATTGAATTTTTTTGGCCAAATATTCTGATTTTATTTCATATGACGATGGATGGGTATGGAGCAGGTTCTCGATTGAGACTATTATCGCCAGAACCCTCGATGGCTGCCTTCACATTTAATATCTTTATGCTATTAACAATTGCGTTATGTTATTCAAAAATCCTCAAAATTATAATTTGGGTTATTATTTTGAGTGCGAATATACTTATAGGGTCAAAGGCATCTTTACTGTTGATCATGTCCAGCGGAGTGCTTGTATTTTATTTCAATATGTCCTTGTTGCAAAAAATAAAAAGTCTGATCATAATTATACCTATTGTAATTGGAGTTTCGTATGTCATTTTTAACACAGTATTACCTGCACTAGCAGTTGATGTGGAAAAATTTACTAGCGTTAGTACCCGATTAATTACTGCACTTTGGGCTATAATTAGTCTGATATATTATCCGCTTGGGGAAGGTTATGGTACATATGGTTCTTACTTTATTGATCCCCTGTATTCCGCTATAAACTTAGCTGAGCATTTCCTGCCATTTTCTCCGAACCTGAGTGAGGTTGAAAAGATGCTCACAACTGGAGAATCTCTAGCTGCGAAATCAGGTGTACTATTTGCGATAGTTCAAAGTGGGTTTATTGCGCTTATTTTTTTTATTTTGGTTTACTTTAGATCCTTCCGTAGTATTCGAGAAAGTAAAATGGAATTATCAATGAAATTGATGTTGCGAATGACTCTGTGGTACTCACTCTTATCCGTGTTGTTTGCTGTCAATATTGAAACCTTATATGCCTTTTTGCTACCGTTCATCACAGTGGAATATTTTAGAAATAATTACTGACGGGCCTTGGCTATTATGAAAAAAATCTTATATATATCTATGTCACTTGAAGGGGCAAACTATGGTGGCAGTATTGTCTCTCGCGTAAATTTGAATGCTATAAAAAATCAAGGTGATGTTAAAGTCACTGAAGTTGCACTGGTCAGAAAATTTACGGGTGTATATGATTATGAATTGCAATCCGACTCGTCGAAAATAAAGATAGCAGCAAATAATTTGAGAGGATTTGCTGGAAGATTGAATTGTCGTGTGATGTCAAAAATAAAGGCTATTATTAAAGAAGATAATCCTGATATATTATATCTCGATTCTAGCCTGCTTGGCAGCATTGCAAGATGGTGCAAGTTGAATTTTAAGCATATAACAGTTATTACATTCTTTCACAATATCGAGGCAGATTTTGAATTACAGCGCCTAAAGACAGGTGCCATATTCTTCCTTCCCTCATTATTTTCTTCAGTAAATGCAGAAAGAAAAGCTGTAAAATATAGTGATACACTGATTACTCTTCATCAAATTGATGCAAACAGACTCTTAAGGCTGTACGGTCGGAAATCTGATTTTAATATACCGGTATGCATAGAAGATGAACTTGCAGATGAAATAGCTTGTTGCATTGAATCTGATCATCCTAAAAAAGATGAAATTTTTTTTGTTGGTTTTATTGGGACAGCATTTTATGCTAATACTAAAGCAGCAGAGTTTATATCCCATAAAATTGCTGCTGCATTTTCTGATAAACCGGACATAAAATTTATTATCGCTGGGAATGGATTTGACAAGTACGCGAGTACTCTTGAGCGAAGTAATCTAAAGGTATACGGATATATAGATTCTCTAGAACAGTTTTATTCAAATATTGATGTTATTATCTCACCAATTTTTTATGGGGCCGGAATGAAAGTTAAGATTGCAGAGGCGTTAAAATACAATAAAAAAATACTAGCCTCATCATTTTCTTTAATAGGTTACGAAGAGTTATCAAGCTCTGAGGAAGTGATGACCTGTAATACATCGGATGAGTTTATCGCATCGATTGAAAAAATGAAAAATACACGAGATAAATGTTCTAATTCGCGTGAGTATTTCCTAAAGAATTATTCTTGTAATGCTTGTATAGAATATTTTAAAAAAATACTATAGGATAACAATACATAGAATATGCAGAGTTTAGATGTGAAAGAGACTAATGGTGTCTATATTTTTTGCCTCTGCATATGTTATAAGGACAATTGTTAATGAAGGTATTGCAGATAAGTAAGTTTTATCCACCTGTACATGGTGGTATTGAGCAAGTTGCGTTTGACATTAGTGAAGGGATAGCTAAAGAAATTAAACAGAGTGTGGATGTTTTGTGTGTCGATCCAATTGGAAAAAGACCTGATGATTTCACAAGAAAATATAAGATATTTCGCCAGAAACTTTTGTTTATACTATTTTCCACTCCGTTTTCATTTTCATTTATAAATAAATGGCGTAGGTTGAGGTATAAATATGATATCGTTCACGTTCATTTACCAAATCCATTAGCGGTACTGTCCTTGTTTCTCTTTCAACCAAAGGGGAAGATTATTTTACATTGGCATAGTGATATTGTTAAGCAGAAGAAATTATTGGTTTTGTTTTATCCATTCCAAAGATGGATTTTAAAAAAAAGCGCTAGCATCATTGTAACGAGTCCTATTTATGGTAGATGCTCTCCGGCATTACAAAATTATCAAAATAAAATAAAATGCATACCTATAGGAGTCAATACTGATGATATGCCTATCAATTTACTTATGGAAAAAATAATTAAGGATACATATCAAGGAAAAAAGATTGTGTTCACATTAGGGCGTTTGGTTTACTATAAGGGTATCAATTATTTGATAGATGCGTCAAAGCTATTACCAGATAATTATGTTGTACTAATCGGTGGTGCAGGTCCATTATATGATGGCTTGAAAAAGCAAATAGCAGATAATAATCTATCTGAAAAAGTGATATTATTAGGTAGTATTAAATATGAAGATCTCTCAGCATATTATAAATGCTGTGACATTTTTTGTCTTCCATCAGTACATGAATCTGAGGCATTCGGAGTTGTACAGCTTGAAGCTATGAGTTTCTCAAAACCATTGATATCAACTGCTATTCCAGGGAGTGGTGTTTCATGGGTTAATCAGAACATGAAATCCGGAATTGTTGTTCCCCCCCGCAATCCTGAGGCTCTTGCTAAAGGGATTCTTGAAGTTATGGATAATAGTGATAAATATAGCCGAGGTTCTAGAGAAAGATTTGAGACTTATTTCACGAAAGATTTGATGGTTACCCATATATCCGATTTATATTTGAGCTTAAAGTGAGTATAAGTATGTCATTACTTCCTGTCATTATGGCCGGCGGGACCGGCAGTCGTTTATGGCCTCTGTCACGAGTTCTTTATCCCAAACAATTCCTCAATTTAGATGGAAATGGAACAATGTTACAGGCTACAGTTAATCGGCTGCAGGGACTTGATTGTGACGATCCTATGGTTATTTGTAATGAAGAACATCGTTTTATAGTCGCAGAACAACTTCGTCAACTCAATAAACTTAATAATAGCATTATTCTTGAACCGGTAGGTAGAAATACAGCTCCAGCAATTACCTTGGCTGCATTAAGCGTATCTCATATACAATCTGTTGAATCAAAGCTAATACTCGTGCTAGCTGCAGACCATATTATTCAGAACGAAGATGCCTTTTGTGAAACTATCCTTTCTGCAATTCCGTATGCCCAAAATGGGAAGTTAGTAACTTTTGGTATTGTTCCACAGAAACCCGAAACTGGTTATGGATATATTAGAAGAGGAGATGAGTGCAATGCAGATGGGAGGCATGAAGCATTCAAAGTTGCTGAGTTTGTTGAAAAGCCAAATTATGAAACAGCAATAAAATATTTATCTTCAGGGGAATATTATTGGAATAGTGGTATGTTCCTCTTTCGCGCGGATAAATATCTCGATGAATTAAAGAAGTTTCGCCCTGATATTCTCACCGCCTGCGTCAACGCAATAAATGATTCCGATATGGACTTGGATTTTGTTCGTGTAAATAGTGAGGCTTTTTTCTCTTGTCCCGATGAATCGATAGATTATGCAGTAATGGAGAAAACAACTGATGCTGTTGTAGTCCCTATGAATGCAGGGTGGAGTGATGTGGGTTCTTGGTCCTCATTATGGGAGATTAGCGATAAAACCACAGAAGGGAATGTGATGGTGGGAGATGTATTAACATGCGATACTCAGGACAGTTATCTCTACTCTGAATCTGGGTTACTTGCAACTGTTGGCGTTAAGGATGCTGTTATTGTCCAGACAAAAGATGCTGTATTGGTTGCTGATAGGAATGCAGTTCAAGATGTAAAAAAAATAGTTGAGTCCCTTAAATCTTCACATCGTGTGGAACATCATACACATCGTGAGGTTTATCGTCCTTGGGGAAAATATGACTCAATCGACACTGGTGACAGATACCAAGTCAAACGTATTACTGTAAAACCTGGAGAAGGAATTTCTCTGCAAATGCATCATCATCGTGCTGAACATTGGATCATCGTATCAGGAACAGCACAAGTCACTATCGATAATGAAGTTAAATTTCTTAGTGAAAATCAGTCTATTTATATACCTGTTGGTGTCAGGCATTGCTTAGAAAATCCAGGTAAAATTGCATTGGAACTAATTGAAGTACGTTCAGGTTCTTACCTTGGTGAGGATGATATTATCCGTTTTGCAGATCGATATGGACGGATTTGAATTTACAGTAAGGTCATTATGAATAATTTACGCTGTTTCAAAGCCTACGATATTCGCGGCAGGCTGGGCGAAGAGCTGAATGAAGAGATTGCGTGGCGGATTGGTCGCGCTTACGGCGAATTTCTGAAGCCGAAAACCATTGTGCTGGGCGGCGACGTGCGTCTGACCAGTGAGGCGCTGAAGCTGGCGCTGGCAAAAGGGTTGCAGGATGCCGGCGTTGACGTGCTGGATATCGGCCTGTCAGGCACCGAAGAGATCTACTTCGCGACTTTCCACCTTGGCGTGGACGGCGGGATTGAAGTCACCGCCAGCCACAACCCGATGGACTACAACGGCATGAAGCTGGTGCGCGAAGGCGCTCGTCCCATCAGTGGCGATACCGGTCTGCGTGACGTGCAGCGTCTGGCCGAGGCCAACGACTTCCCGCCGGTGAACCCCGCGCAGCGCGGAAGCTATAAGCAAATCTCCCTGCGTGATGCCTATATCGACCATCTGTTCGGCTACATCAATGTTAAAAACCTCACCCCGCTGAAGCTGGTGATCAACTCCGGTAACGGCGCGGCAGGCCCGGTGGTGGACGCCATCGACGCGCGCTTTCAGGCGCTGGGCGTGCCGGTAGAATTGATCAAAGTGCATAACACCCCGGACGGCAACTTCCCGAACGGCATTCCTAATCCGCTGTTGCCGGAGTGTCGCGCCGATACCCGCAATGCGGTGATTGAACATGGCGCGGATATGGGGATTGCCTTTGACGGTGATTTCGACCGCTGCTTCCTGTTCGACGAGAAAGGCCAGTTCATTGAGGGTTACTACATTGTCGGCCTGCTGGCGGAAGCGTTCCTCGAAAAACAGCCGGGTGCCAAAATCATTCACGACCCGCGTCTGTCCTGGAACACGGTGGATGTGGTGAAAGCGGCGGGCGGCACGCCGGTGATGTCGAAAACCGGTCACGCTTTCATTAAAGAGCGGATGCGCCACGAAGACGCCATCTACGGCGGCGAGATGAGCGCCCACCACTATTTCCGTGATTTTGCTTACTGCGACAGCGGAATGATCCCGTGGTTGCTGGTGGCGGAACTGGTGTGTCTGAAGGGACAGTCACTGGGTGAACTGGTACGAGACCGGATGGCGGCATTCCCGGCGAGCGGCGAAATCAACAGCAAGCTGGAGGAACCGGCGGCAGCGATTTCTCGGGTGGAACAACACTTTGCCAGCGAGGCGCTGGCGGTGGACAGAACCGACGGGATCAGCATGTCGTTCGTCGACTGGCGTTTCAACCTGCGCTCCTCCAA